>SLIW01000225.1 GCA_007135435.1 Natronomonas sp. | reverse complement strand
TCGTAGACGGGGACGGGCTCCTGGGTGACGATGGGGCCGCCGTCGACCGTCTCGTCGACCACGTGGACGGTACAGCCCGTCACCGCGACGCCCGCCTCGAGGACCTGCTCGTGGGCGTCCATCCCGGGGAACGAGGGGAGCAGCGACGGGTGGACGTTCAGGGTCGTCGGCGCCGCGTCGAGGAACGTCTCCGTGAGGATCCGCATGTAGCCGTCCAGACAGACCATATCGACGTCGTACGCCTCGAGCCGCTCGAGGATGCGCCGCTCGTGGGCCTCGCGGGACTCCTCCTCGTCCTTCTCGACCACCTCGGTGGGGATGCCGCGCTCGGCGGCCCCCTCGAGAACGGGCGCGCCCTCGCGGTTCGTCAGGACCACGGCGAACGCCGTGCCGCCCGGTGCCGTGTCGGCCAGATGTAGCAGGTTCCGCCCGCGGTTCGAGGCCATGCCGGCGAGGTTCATACCCGAGGTGGTCCACCCGGTGGGCAAAGTAGTTGTGGTCGCGGAGCCCCGGTGACGGGCAGGAGTATGCGTAGTTTTCGATACCTGGCTCGTTTAGATCCGATGATGGGGTCACGTTCGTGCATATTCGGCGATCGTCCAGGCGTCGTCGAATCGGCGTCCCGGAGTGGCGTTACTGGACCGGCCAGACGTAGCCGGTGACATTGGCCATCCACAGGACCCACAGGAGCACCGCGAGGCCGATCCCCGCGCCGACCAGCGCGAGATCGTCCCGTTCCCGCTTCCACGCGGCCCCGCCGGCCGCGAGGACGGCAAGTCCCGAGAACGCACCGACGCCCATCACCAGCGGGTAGTTGAGCGGGGCGCCCGGCACCGAGAGGGCGACGCGGTACCACGTCCCCTCGTAGCGGACGTACGCGCCGATCCGGTAGCTGTCGAGCCAGGAGCCGGCGAAGACCGGGGGCAGCGCACCGTCCTCGTGGTACTGGGCGCCGCGGGGGGCGTAGACGGTGACGCTGCCGTCCTCCTCGATGATGCGCTCGACGAGCGCCTGGCTCTCCGGGTCCAGGTCCGCGAACTCGTGGGCCTGGACGAACCGGTCGTTGTCGTCTTCAGGCGGCTCCTCGACGGTGGCGCTGGCGCCGAAGGCGGCCAGTTCGATCGACGGGAACGCCGCCGCGAGTACCAGGAGGGCGATACCGACCGCGAGGCAGAGGGCGACCACCTCCGAGGGAGGTCGGGGGCGGTCAGCGACCGCGCTGGAGGGCATGTCCGGGGGGTTCTACGGCGGGACGGTATAGGCCTTCCGTGACCCGACCGGCGGCACCGACACGCTTTTTCAACGCCTCGCCGGAACCACACGTATGCCCACCAGCGACCGGAGCCCGCTCGACGCCGTCTCGCCGCTCGACGGCCGGTACGCCCGCTACACCGAGCCGCTCACCGAGTACGCGAGCGAGGCAGCGCTGATGCGCGTCCGCGTCGAGGTCGAGGTCGCCTACCTGCTGGCGCTCGCGGACCTCGAGGCGACGCCCCTGGCGCTCGATGAGGGGACCCGCGCGGACCTCCGGTCGCTCTCCGAGGAGTTCGACGCCGACGACGCCGACGTGGTGAAGCGACTCGAGACGGAGGGCTACGGCGACCACGGGGCGACCAACCACGACGTCAAGGCGGTCGAGTACTTCGTGCGGATGCACCTCCCGGACCCCGACGAGCAGGGCCCGTGGGTCCACTTCGCCCTGACCAGCGAGGACGTGAACAACCTCGCCCACCGGCTGCTCGTCCGCGGCGCGATAGAAGAGGTCCTGGCGCCCGCGATCCGGGCGGTTCGCGACGAGCTCGCGACGGAGGCGCGCGAGCACAGGACCCTCCCGATGCTGGCACGGACCCACGGCCAGCCGGCGACGCCGACGACCTACGGGAAGGAGCTGGCCGTCTACGTCGACCGGCTGGACCGCGCCCTGGTGCGCCTGGAGGACGCTGTCGCCGACCTCTCCGGGAAGCTGGCGGGCGCCTCCGGGACCTACGCCGCCCACCACGCCGCCTACCCCGAGGTCGACTGGCGGCGCTTCTCCCGCGAGTTCGTCGCGTCGCTCGGCCTCGAGCACACGCCGCTGTCGACGCAGGTGAACCCCTGCGACGACCTCGCGGCCGTCTTCGACGCGATCCGCGGCGTCAACAACGTCCTCCTGGACCTGGACCGCGACGCGTGGCTCTACGTCTCCGACCGCTACCTGGGCCAGGAGGCCGTCGAGGGCGAGACCGGGTCGTCGACGATGCCGCACAAGGTCAACCCCATCGACTTCGAGAACAGCGAGGGCAACCTCGCGAAGGCCAACGCCGACCTGACCTTCCTGGCGGACTACGTGACGACGTCGCGGCTCCAGCGGGACCTCTCAGACTCGACCGTCAAGCGCAACGTCGGCGCCGCCTTCGCACACTGCCTGATCGCCTACGAGAAGACGCGGACCGGCCTCTCGAAGGTGACGCCCAACGAGCAGGTCATGCGCGAGGACCTCGCGGCAAACCCCGAGGTCATCGGAGAGGCGGTCCAGACCATCCTCCGCCGGGAGGGTGACACCGAGGCCTACGAGCGCGTCAAGGCGCTGACCCGCGGCCGACGGGCGACGCTGGAGGACTTCCACGAGCTGTTCGACGAGCTCGACGTGGACGAATCGGTCCGCGAGGAGCTCCACGCGCTGACGCCGGAGGGGTACACGGGGCTGGCCGACCAGCTCGTCGACGAGATCGACGAGAAGTGACCGGGGCAGGACGGCTCGGAGGAGTGATGGAATCAGGTCGGCTCAGGGGAGTGACGGGATCAGGTCGGCTCGGGGTCATCATCCACGTGCGCAGCCCGTTCGTCAACCCCGCCACACGTCGGTCGGTCCATCCGGCTCCCACTACCCCGTTCCCCGACCGGCAGGTCACTCCAGTCCGGGAGCCTCGTCCTCGAGCCGCGTCAGGTCCGCGAACGTCTCCCGGCGGCGGGTGAGCCGCGCGTCGTCCCCATCGATGGCGACCTCTGCCGGCCTGGGCTGGGAGTGGAACTGGCTGGCGAGGTCGATGCCGTAGGCGCCGACGTTGCCGATCGCGAGCAGGTCGCCGGCCTCGGGGCGGGGGATCGGCCGGTCGGTGCAGAAGACGTCCGCGCTCGTGCAGAGGGGGCCGCCGACGCTCGCGGCCACCGGCTCGCGCTCGGCGCCGGTCACGTTGTGCACGTGGTGGTAGGCGTCGAACATCGCCGGCCGGATCATCGTCGACAGGCTGGCGTCGACGCCCACGACCCGGGCGCCGGCGGTCTCCTTGATCGTGTTCACCCGCGTGAGGAGGACGCCAGCGTCGGCGACGAGGTAGCGGCCGGGCTCGAGCGCGACGGTCGCGTCCACGTCCGCCGTGACGTCCGCGACCATCGCCGCCACCGCCTCCAGGTCGAGCGGGTCCTCGTCCGGTCGATAGGGGACGCCGAAGCCGCCGCCCAGATCCACGAACTCGAGGTCGCCCACCCGTTCGGCGACGGCGGCGACCCGCTCGAGGGCGCGGCGGTGGTCCGCGAGGTCGTCCGCGAGGACGCCGCTGCCGACGTGGGCGTGGAGGCCGACGAGGTCGAATCGCTCGCGGGCATCGGCGACGACCTCCTCGACCCGGTCGTACGGGACGCCGAACTTCGCGTCCTTGCCGGTCGCGACCTTCTCGTGGTGGCCCGTCCCGATCCCGGGGTTGACGCGGATCGCCAGTCGGCCGTCGAACCCGCGCGCTTCCAGGCGGTCGAGGGTCATCGGGGCGCCCGCGGTCACCGTGAGCTCGGGCGTCGACTCCCAGAGGTCGACCGCGTAGTCGAGGTCCCGGTCGGGCGGGTTCACCGCGGTGTACTGCAGGTCCTGGGGGGCGACGCCGGCCTCGAGGGCGCGATGGAGTTCGCCCGCGGCGGCGCACTCGACGTCGAGGCCAGCCTCGTGGACGGCCCGGATGACCGCCCGACCGGTGTTCGCCTTGGCGGCGTACATCACGTGGGCGAAGTCGAACGCCCCGGTGAACCGGGCCACGTTCTCGCGGATCCGGTCGTGATCCATCACGTACAGCGGCGTGTCGTGGGCGTCGGCCAGCCGCTCCAGCCGGTCGGCGTCCCACTCGTCGAGCCGCCTGACGGCCGGCGAGGAGCCGGGTGTCATTACCGGACGAGGGGCACGTGTGGTTACAAGGGTTCCGTTTCATGGGGCTCTGACCGATATCCCGCCGTCAGTCCGTCGGGGGGCCGCGCGGGTCGCCGCGCTCCTCGTCACGACCGATGGGTCCTCTCGCGTCAGTACGTTACGACGTCGAGCCCGTCGACGCGCTCGAAGTGGTCGACTTTGCGCGTGACGACGGGCTGATCGTGAACGAGTGCTGTCGCCGCGATCATCACGTCGGTCTCGTCTACCGGCGTGCCCGCCGACACGAGGTCGGCGTTGATCCGCCCCGCGGTCATGGCACACTCCCGGTCGAAGGAGAACTCGTGGAGGTCACTCAGCAGCGCCTCGACTGCTGCCCGTTCGGCGTCGGTCGAATCGGCGAGGTGGATCCCCTCCCACAGCTCCATCACCGTCACCGAACTCACGAACGGCGCGCCGCGTTCGTCGAGTTCTTCGACGCGTCCGGCGACGTCCTCGTCCCCGCGGAGAACGTCGACGAGGAAGGTCGAGTCGAGTATCATTCCTCGAACGCGTCGACGATATCCGAGACGCGACGACGGTGGGTCTCCGACCGGCTCTCGCGCCGTCCCTCGAGTATCCCCTCGAGTTCGCTCGAGGTGTCCTCGTCGAGGACGCCGTAGTACTCCGAGAGCGTCACGCCGCCCGCGAGCCGTCGAACGACGTCACTGAAGCTCTCACCCTCCCGTTTGTGCGCCTTCAGCTTCTCGTAGGCGTCGTCCGCCAGGGAGATGGTCTTCGTTCCCATACACCTGTGTACGTACACGTACATGCATAAAGGTCGGGAGTGTCTCGGTAGTGGGTCGCCCCGCCTCCGTGTACAACACAGGGTAGCCGCCGCCACTACGTTGTTACCCGACGCCACTCAGCTATTACCCGACGCCACTCAGTTGTCCCGCAACGCGTCCTCGCGACGCGTCGCCTCGAGCGTCTCGTCCTCGACGTCGGTCGCCACCACGGCCGGCTTGTAGGCGCCGCCCTCGAAGAGGTCGTGGTCGCCGACGCTCGACTCGACGAACCGGGTGAAGGCCCGCCGTCCGGGCGGCAGGTGGCCGTAGACGACCTCCTCCTCGACGAGGTCGTAGACGGGAATGCGTGGCGTCAGGAGGGTGTTCTCGCCGACGACGCTCCCCTCGCCGACGACGAACCCCGAGGTGACACGGCAGCCCGCCCCGAGCGAGACGTCGTCCTCGACGACGACCGGCGCCGCCTCGACGGGCTCGAGCACCCCGCCGATCAGCGTGTTCGCCCCGAGTTTGACGTTCTCGCCGATCTGCGCGGCCGAACCGACCGTGTCACAGGAGTCGACGAGCGTGCCGTCGCCGACGTGGGCGCCGACGTTGACGAAGCAGGGGCTCATGAGGATGGCGTCCCCGCCGACGTACGCGCCACGGCGGACCACGGTGCCGTCCGGCGTGTTCCGGGTTCCTCGCCGGGGGAGGTCCGCCGTCTCGCGGAGCGGCAGGACGTCGTGGTAGTCGACGTCGCCGTAGGTGTGGGTCGCGATCTCTCGCAGGCCGAAGTTGAGCAGGATGCCCTGCTTGACCCAGGCGTTGGCCTGCCACTCGCCGTCCCGCTTCTCGGCGGCCCTGACCTCGCCCGCCTCGAGGGCGTCGAGGAACGCCTCGAGGACGGCCCGATCCTCCTCGTCGACCTCCTCGGCGGTCAACCCCGCATCGTACCGTTCCTGGAGCGCCTCGACGTCGGTTCTGAGCGTACTCATTGCCTTCAGTGACGGAAACACGGGACTTGGGTCTGTTGGAAGGTCCACTCAGCGGTGGCCCACACGGGTCGGTGGATCCTCCCGAACTACGGTGGCACGGTGCAGGCGATCGTTCGGTTGCGTCATCATTCCGTTCGATACGTGTAGAGCCGGGGACGGATGGACATTCTGGCCGTCGCGTTGTGACCACGGCCGTCGGATCACCGTGGATGGCTCGCGGCCGGATCTACCCCGACGAGATCAGAAATACACGTTTCCCGATACTTCGTCGTTTCAATCGTGTCAACCCTTGCACCACTGTAGAACCGTGCTATATCCTGAACTGTCCAAGACACACGGTAACATTTCCCTATTAGTATCTGAATACTGAAAGCTTATCCGTCGCTGGCTCCGATCGGTGAACATGACACCGACGCACCACACAGTAGCCGTGAACCCACCACCGCGCGATCCAACGATCTGGGGCGCGATGGCAGCAGTGGTCATCATCTTCACCGTCGTCGCGATCCTGAGCTATCCCGTCGTCTCGCTCGCGATCATCGCCACGGGGGTCGCCCTCTGGCTCGCCGTCGGCCACGGGATCCCCGCGATCAAGGCGCGGTTCGGTGGCCAGACCCGGAGGCTGACGATCCCCGGACTCGGCACCATCGAGTACCGTCTCACCCCCAGATAACGCGATCCGTCTCTCTATCGGTTCCCCTCCAACACCCACGTCGCCTCATTCCGGAGTCGGTCTGCAAATCCGCGTGAGTGTGGCGGGCACACCGCAGATACCCTACAGGACGTCGGCGAAGTCGTACCACCCAGGCTCGCGGTCGACGAGCCACTCCGCGGCATCGACCGCGCCGGCGGCGAAGACCCGCCGGGACTCCGCGCGGTGGGTCAGGGTCAGCACCTCGTCGTTGCC
>SLIW01000272.1 GCA_007135435.1 Natronomonas sp. | reverse complement strand
CGGGTTGTACTTCATCGTACAGGAACCGAGGGGGAACGGCCCCGACTCGACGCCGTAGTTCATCTGGGAGAGCCGCGTGTAGTGGCGGGCCAGCTCGGGCTCGCTGAGGTCGGGCAACTCCAGGCCGTCGCGGGTCAGCTCGTCCGGGAGCGACGAGTCGACCGCGACGGTTCGCGTGTGCTTCTCCGACAGGAGCGGCTCGGAGATCTCCTCGCCGTCGCTCCACCGCGCCTGGTCGTAGATGAGCACGTCACTCGCGTCGACGTCCTCGACGGCCTCGGTCGCCTGGCGTCCGCCGTCCGGCCGCGCATCTCCGCTCGACGCGCCACCGTCCCGCTTCCCGTCTCCGCTCATCGTGCCGCCTCCTTGAAGGCCTCGACGAAGCCGTCGACGTGCCGCTCGGTCGTCTCCGTGACGCACACCTGGACCTCGTGGTCGTCGACGACGTGGACGGCGTAGCCGGCGTCCTCGAGGTCCGTGGCGACCGCCTGGGCGGGCTGGTCGGTCCTCGCGACGAACTCCCGGAGGTGGTGCCTGTCGTGTACCGGGGCGATGACCCCGTTGAGGTCGTCCAGTCGGTCGGCGAGGTCGCGGGCCCGGACCACGGAGTCCTCGGCGAGGTCCAGCAGGCCGTCAGGACCCAGCCAGGCGACGTGCATCGCCGTCCGGAGGGCCACCCACGCCTGGTTCGTACAGATGTTGGACGTCGCGCGCTCGCGTCTGATGTGCTGCTCGCGGGTCTGCAGGGTGAGCGTGTACGCCCGTCGGCCGTCGGCGTCCTCGCTCACGCCGACGAGCCGGCCCGGGACCTGCCGGAGGAAGTCCTCCCGGCAGGCGAACAGGCCCAGGCCCATCCCGTAGGCGGCGGGCAGGCCGAGCGTCGCGGCGTCGCCGACCACGACGTCCGCCCCGACGCTCGCCGGCTCGCGGAGCAGCGCGAGCGCGACGGGGTCCGACCCGAGGACGAACAGGGCGTCGTGTTCTGAGGCCAGGTCACCGACCGCCTCCAGGCCCTCCTCGACGGTCCCGCGCACCGTCGGGTTCTCCGCGTAGACGGCGAGGGTCTCGTCGTCGACCGCCTCCTCGAGGGCATCCAGGTCGACGTTGCCGTCGGCCAACGGATAGGATTCGACCGACACGTCGTGGCCGGCGACGTAGTTCTCGAGGGTGCCGCGCCGGCCCGACTGGATCGCCTCCGGGACCAGGATCCGCGAGCCGTCCGTCTCGCGGACCCGAACGGCGAGGGTTCCGGCCTCGCCGAGGGCGGTCGCCGCGTCGTACATCGAGCAGTTGGCGATCGGGAGGCCGGTGAGTTCGACGAGCATCGACTGGTACTCGAAGAGCGCCTGGAGGAACCCCTGGGCGATCTCGGGCTGGTACTGCGTGTAGCTGGTCAGGAACTCCGAGCGCGCCGAGAGGTGCTCGACCATGGAGGGGACGTAGTGGTCGTAGTGGCCGCGACCGAGGAACTCGACGAGGTCGTCGTTCCCCTCCAGCAGCCGGTTCACCAGCTCCCGGACCTCCCGTTCACCGCGCTGTTCGATGCCGTACTCGTCGTCGAACCGCACCTCCTCGGGGATGTCGAAGAGCGCCTCCTGGTCGTCGACGCCGACCGCCGCGAGCATCGTCTCCGTCTCGCCACCGGTGTGGGGCGCGTACGGGCTGCCGTTTGTTGTCATGGGATATCGGGTCTGCCAACTCATTGCAAGGGAGGGATAATGATAACCCCGGTTGGTCCAGCGGTCGATCGGGTGATCGACCGCCGGAGGTCGTGGAGCAGGTCAGCCGATCGACGCGAGCGGTCGTGGAGCGGGTCAGCCAATCGACGCGAGCGGTCGTGGAGCGGGTCAGCCGATCGACGCGAGCGGCTGATCGGTCAGTCGTCCTCTGCAGGCGAGGTTGATCGCGGGACGGCGACTCTGGCGTACGCCTGCGGGATCACGATCCCGACGACGACGAGCGTGGCGATACCGGCTGCGAGCGAGACCAGTTGCGCGACGCCGTAGGAGACCGGGACGGCGACCAGAACGCAGACCGCGGTGACGAGGTTCTTCGGGGGCGCCATCCGTCGGCTCCGTCACTCGTCCTCGAGGAGGCGCTCGGCGAGGATCGGGACGAACGTCCCGATGTCGGTGACCATCCCGACCGCCTGTGCGGAGCCCCGGTCCAGGAGCTGGGTGACGGTCGCCGGGTTGATGTCGACACAGACGACCGGGGTCGTCGACGGGAGGCAGTTGCCCACGGCCACGGAGTGCAGCATCGTCGACAGCATCAACACCAGGTCCGCGCGGTGGGCCTGCTCGCGGATGGCGTCCTGTGCCTCGATGGCGTCGGTGATGGTGTCGGGGAGCGGCCCGTCGTCCCGGATCGAGCCCGCGACGACGTACGGGACCTCGTTCCGGACGCACTCGTACATGACCCCCGACTCGAGGAGGCCGTCCTCGACGGCCTCCGCGATGCCGCCGGCGCGGATGATCTCGCTGATGGCGTAGATGTGGTGCTTGTGGCCGTGGCGGGCGTGGTCGAGGGTCTCGGTGTTCACGCCCAGGGAGGTGCCGTAGAGGTCCCGCTCGACGTCGTGGACGGCGAACCCGTTACCGATCGACAGCGCGTCCACGTAGCCCTCCCGGACGAGCCTGGCGAGGTCCTCCCTGGCACCGGAGTGGACCAGCGCGGGGCCGGCGACGACGAGCACCTCCCCGCCGGTGGCCTTGGTCTCCTCGATGGCCCCGGCGATCTGCTCGATGGTCGACTTCGACGGCCGCTCCGCCGAGATGCCCCCCTGCATGAAGCCGAAGGCGCCCTCCTGGCCGCGGGGGCGTTCCGGTGGCTGGACGCGGATGCCGGCGTCGCCGGTCACGATCAGGTCGCCCTCCTCGACGGCGGTGAGCACCTTCGTGAAGGCCCGGACGTCGTACGGGCCCGTCCCTCCATGTCCATCACCATCTCCATGTCCATGTCCATCACCATCTCCATCACCATCTTCATCTCCATCTCCATCGGCCGCCTCCTCGGTGTCCTCCCCGGCGCCGGGTTCGACGACGACGGCGCAGTCCATCTCGATGTCCTCGACGGGCACCCATTCGCCCTCGTGACGGATCTGCGTCGGGTGGTTCGTCGTCGAGTAGAACCCGTGGGGGACGACCCGGTCCGCGGGGGCCGGCTCGAGCCGGGCGTCCTGGGGGTCCGCCGGGTTCGCCCCGTGCTGGTGGAGGTCGTGGACGATCTGCTGGAGGTCCTCGGGGGTGTCGGCGCTGACGAGCAGGCGGGCGTAGGACTCCTCGTCCTTGCGGCGGCCGATGGAGAACTCCTCGACGTCGAACGAGCCGCCGTGGTCCATGACGATGCCGAACGCGGCCTGCATCATCCCCGAGTCGATGATGTGACCCTCGAGTTCGACCACGCGAGAGACGCTCATACCGCGGGAGACGGAACCCCCAGATAAGTGGGTTGTGGGTCGGGATGGACCACGGCGACGGGATCGATCGGGTAGAGATCGACGCCCTTCACCGGCGAGACAGGGACAGAATGGCCAATCCGGTCCGAATTTGGGTGAGAATCCGGAGAACACTCAAGCCCGCGAACCGGGTACCGTCGACGTGGGTACGTGTGGTATCCCCACGGCACCCGGACGAAGGCACCCTGTCCATCGGACCACCCGTACCTCGCCGATCGCGACGGCTCACGCATCCTCCCCGACCTCCACCCCGACGAGGTCCCCACCATCGACGGCAGACGCAGCCATCCGAGACGATCGTCAGAGAAAAGCCCGGTTCGGGAGAGGCGGAAGGAAACCGTAGACGAACCGACCGCCAGGTCCCCCGTTGGTCACGCCGTCCGACACGCCACCTGCCAGTCGACCCCGGAGGCTGACACGAGCCGATCGTAGAGCGCCCGCAGTCCCCGCGGTTGCGTGTCGGGGAGGACGTGGAACTCGACGTCGCCGGCCCGGACGGCCACGCGGAAGGTGTCCCCGGTCTCGTCGTCGTGGACCAGGTAGAGCGGCATCGGGAGGTCGAACCAGTCGCCGTACCGGTACGGCCCGGCGTCGAGGACCGACTCGACCAGCTCCGAGAGCGCGGCGTCGTCGTACGGGTCGGCCGGGGTCAACGAGAAGACCGTCTCGCCCTCGTACTCGACGCCGCCCCGCCGCGGATAGCGGCGTTCCGGTCGGCGCGGGATCGCGAACCTCGGCGGTTCCTCCTCGGACACGCGAGGCGCTACGGCCCGATGTCGTTTAAATTCGCTGACGGCGCCGGGGTGGTCCCGTCGCGTCACGGCGTTCGCTACAGGCCCGGCGTCCGCGTTGAGCACACCCTGGATCTATCGATCGCGCCCGTCCACCACGACCGCTTGTTACCGTTACTTACCCCTCATCACCGCCCATATCCTATTATGACCATCTAAGGCTTCTGACTGTTGTTTTTCCCCCTGACTGTCAGCTCTGGTCACCGCCTGTCGGTTTCGAGTCACCCTCGGAAACCCGAGATTTTATCTCCACGACGGCTGTGCCCGACGTCATGGCGTTGTTCGAGCGGCCGGTGCCGACCCTCGGGACCGAGCGCGACGTCCTCGGGAGGCGCATCGGCGCGTTCCTGATCGACCTGGTCCTCTACCTCCTGATCTTCGGCCCGATCTCGGGGTTCCTGTTCGCGCGACCCGGTCGGATCCTCGGGTCGCTCGGCTTCCTCGGCCTCCTGGTCTTCGTCCTGTACACGTTCTACTTCGAGGCGGCCTACGGCCAGACCATCGGGAAGAAGGCGATGGGCGTCGTCGTCGTCACCGTGGACGGATCGCCGATGAGCTACCGGGAATCGGCGCTGCGGAATGGCCTCCGGATCATCGACGGACTGCCGGGGCTCCTCCACCTCGTGGGCTTGCTCCTGGTGCTCGTCACCGATCGGCGACAGCGCCTCGGCGATCTCGTCGCCGATACCATCGTGGTGCGGGCGAAGGAGACCCGCACGCGGCTGTGATCATCCCTGCACGAGCGAGCCCGTGTCCTCACGAGGGTTTACGTCGGGTGACGAGGCCAACTGCTCTGTGCTCTGAGAGATCACCGATCGGCGAGATGGTCCGGGAGGCGTGAGATCGTCTCTCGGGCGAGCGGACGGACCCGGACGGGTCTCCGCCAGCGCGGGACGCCGCCGATCCCTACCCCTGCCGTTCACGTTCCGCCTGTCAGCGATCTCGGTGCGGGTCCGGAGCACGCGAGCAGTGGACAGCTCTGCGCCCCGGTTCGTCGTGGCCGAACCGGTGTCGACGGGCCAACGAATAAAGCCACGGCCGTCGACGACCGAACGATGAGCGTCATCGAACGGCTGCCGTTCGTCGGCGGCGAGGAGCCCTCGACGGCCCCGTTCCTCGAGCGGGCGGCGCGGTGGGCCTGCGAACTCGAGTACCGCGACGTCCCGCGTCCCGTCCGCCGGGCGGCGACGGCCCAGCTGACGAGTACCGTCGGCGCCGGAGTCTGGACGCTGTCGCATCCCCTCGGCGAGCGGATCGCCGCACGGGTGAACGCCGGTCAGCGGGGCGACGACGCTCCGTTCCTCGGCGGTGATGGTCGGTCGGTAGCCGACGCCGCCGCGGGGAACGCCGCGCTGTCGACGGCGCTCGAGTTCGACGACGAGATCCTCGGCGGCCCCCTCGGCCGCAGCAGCGTCTGGGTCCCGCTGGCCTACGCCGAGGCGACGGGCGCGGACGGCGAGCGCACGCTCGTCGCCCAGGTGGCCGCCAACGAGGTCGCCGGACGGCTCGCCGCCGCGACCGCACCCTCGCCGTTCCGGGACCGGGGGACCCCGTACGCGCATGCCGCCGGGGCTGCGGTCGGCCGGGCCGTCGTCGAGGGGGACGACCCGGAGACGCTGTCGTCCGCCCTCGCGAGCGCCCTGTCACAGCCCGCCCGTACCCTCGAGGCGTCCGCCCTGGGGTCGGAGGCGGCGGTGTGGAGCGCGAGCGGACCGATCCGGACGGGTCTCGAGGCCGTCGATATCGCGCGTGCCGGCCTGTCGGGCGGGTCCGACCTCGTCGAGGCCGACGGTGGCCTGCTGTCGACAGTCGCCGACCGGCCGCGTCCGGCGTTCCTCGACGGATTCGGCGAGCGGTGGCACACACGCGCGCTAACCGTGGCCGCGCATCCGGTCGACGCGTACGTCGCCGCGCCGGTGGAGGCGGCACTCCAGGTCAGGGGCCGGTTCGACCGCGGTCGGACCTCCGTCGAGCGCGTCGACGTCCACGCGTCGCTCTTCACGACCGTAGCGGACCGGCGGGTGGCGGGGTACCTCGCGGGCCCGGAGAGCCCGCCGGGGGCGCTTTCGCGCACGGTTCCGTTCAACGTCGCCGCCGCACTGGTCGACGGCGAGCACACCCCGGCACAGGTCGGGACGCGGGTCGACGAGGCGGCGATCTGGCGGCTGGCAGAGCGGGTCTCGGTGCACCAGGACGGCGGCTTCACGCGGGGCGCCATGGCGTCGGAGGTCCCCGTCGGCGCGATGGTGCGCGGGACCGGGCCGTCGATCGTCACCGAGGCGGCGACCCACCTCGGCCTGCGGACGACGGTTCGACACCTCCCGACGTTCCTCCGGTTCGTCCGGAGCCGGCGACTCCCCGCCGACCTCTCGTCCGCGGAGGGGCGCCTCGGTGCCAGGGTCGAGGTGACGACGACGGATGGCCGGTCGGTGGAGGCGACGATCGATCGTCCGACCGGGTTCGCCGGCGGTCCCCTCGCCGAGCTGCGAGCCGTCGCCCGGAAGAAGTGTCGCACCGGTCTCCAATCGACCGG
>SLIW01000175.1 GCA_007135435.1 Natronomonas sp. | reverse complement strand
GTCGTCGTCCCACCCATGCCCTCCTCAGGCCGGGCACCACTCTCACAGGGAATGATCGCGACCGCCCGCTCGAAGGCCGAGGCGGTCGCCGACGCGGCCGCACCGCACCTGCTTGAGGAGCGGGACCTCGTCGTGATCGAGCCAAGCGACCTGGCGATGTTTCAGGGCGAGTACGAGCGCCTGCTCCCTGAGAAGACCGCGACGGCCATCGACGAGAACAGTTACGAGATCCTCGAGTACGTCTTCGGGCTACTCGAAAACGGGGCCGACGAGGCTCGGTTGTCGGGGCCCGCAAGCGAGACCGACGCGAGCGTCGCCTACCACAGTCACTGCCAGCAGCGAACGCTTGGACTCGAGGCCCACACCGTGGCGGTGCTCGACCAGCTTGGGTATCAGGTCGCGACCAGTGACGCAGAGTGCTGTGGCATGGCCGGCTCCTTTGGCTACAAGAGCGAGTACTACGAACTCGCCGTGGATATCGGCGAGGACCTCTGCCGGCAACTCGAGGCTGCCGACGCGAGTCACGTCCTCACGAGCGGGACCTCCTGTACCGAACAGGTCGGCTCGCTCGGTGACGACGAGCCGGTTCATCCGATCGAACTGATTGCGCCGCGGTGAGGCAGTGCGGTCGGCGTCTCTCGTTTCGAGTTGTCTGAGTCCGTGCTATCTGTCTTCGACTCGAGCGGGTCGCCTCCGACAGTGCGACCCGTCCGTGATGACGCCTGTGACTCGAGTTACAGCCAGCCCCGCTCGAGCGCTCACCGCATCCGGTACACTTCGTCCATCCACTGATCGTCACTCTCCTCGAGGATGCCGTCCATCACCTCGTTCCACTCGGCCTGCGCCTCGCTGTTTGTCATGACGTCCTGAATCACCTCGGGATTCTCGAGTTCTAGATACCCGAAGACGTGGCCGTCCGCCTCGAAGACCGAGTAGGTGCTGGCGACGTTGGTCATGAACGTCTCGGTCCCGGCCCGGCGCCCCGCACCGGGGACCGCGGCGAGGTGCACCACGGCGTCCGGCCGCAGGTCCGCCAGCAGCTCCCAGGTCGGGCCCTGTTCGGTGAGGTCGGCCGCGAGGTAGGAGACCCCCTCCCGGGTCGACCCGTCCGGCGGCCGACGGAGATCGACCCCGACGACGTCGTGATCGTCGGCCAGTTCGTCGACCGTCCAGCGGCCGACCTTCCCGAGCGCACCGGTGACGAGGACGCTGTCCATGTACCCGGCGCGACCGGCGTGGACTTGAGGTCGGCGGTCGCCGTTTCGCGGGTCTGGGCCGTCGATCGCCGTGCTGAGGCTCGAGGCCGTCGATCGCCATGCTGAGGCTCGAGGTCGGTGACCACCATCCCGAGACTTCTTTTCGGCGCCCGCTGTAGTCCCGGCCATGAAGGTCGGCATCATCTCGGACACCCACGACAACGTGCCCGCGGCGGACGCGGCGATGGACGTCTTCGAGGAGGAGGGCGTCGAGGCGGTCGTCCACTGCGGTGACTTCATCTCCCCACCGACGATCCCGCACCTGGACCGCGAGGGGATGGAGCTCCACGCCGTCCGCGGCAACAACGACGGCGAGCGCGAGGGACTCGTCGCCACCTTCGACGGACTCGCGGACGCGACGCTCCACGGCCGCTTCGCCGAGCTCGAGTTCGACGGTCGCCGCGTCGCGGTCGTCCACGGCGAGGAGCGGCCGGTGATCGAGGCGCTCGCCGCCTCCGGCGAGTACGACTACGTGCTCCACGGCCACTGGCACGTCCGCGAGGAGCGGACCGTCGGCGACACGACGGTGGTCAACCCCGGCGCCCACTTCCCGACCGTCGACGACGAGCACCGGACGGTGGCGATCCTCGACACCGCGGACGACAGCGTCGCGTTCCACGACGTCGACGGGTCGGTGTGAGCGTGGCTCCCGAGGACTCCGTCCGGATCCGCGAGGCGACCGTCGAGGACGTCGAGGGGGTCGTCGCCGTCGCCCGCGACGCGTGGTACGCCGCCTACGGCGGCTTCCTCGAGCCGGCGACCATCGAGCAGGCGCTGACCGAGTACTACGACCCGGAGCTGGTCCGGGCCGGGGTCGAACACGACGACATCGCCTTCTACGTTGCCGAGGTCGAGGCACGTGATGGGGACGACGACGGAGACCGTGACGGACTCGTCGGCTTCGCCAGCGCCGAGCGGACCTGGAGCGACGAGGTGGAGCTGCACACCATCTACGTCCACCCCGACCGCTGGGGCGACGGCGTCGGTTCCGCGCTGCTCGATCGCGTGACGTCGTGGGCCCGGGGACAGGACGTCGAGCGGATCGCCTGCGGCGTCCTCGAGGGGAACGCCGTCGGCGTCGGGTTCTTCGAGTCGAAGGGGTTCCGGCGGGGGACGACGGCGAACGCGGAGGTCGCCGGCGAGCTCCACCCCGAGTACGAGTTCGAGCTGGAGCTCTAGTCACCGTGTGGCCGACGCCGAACCCTTAAAACGCCCCACACCCAACCTCCGGTATGAAGCACGTGACGATTCCGCAGGACCGGATCGGTGTTCTCATCGGTGAAGGGGGTGCGACGATGCGGGAGATCGAGTCCCGCGCCGAGGTCCGGCTCGACATCGACTCCGAGACGGGGTCGGTGAAGGTCGAGTCGGTCGGCGACCCGCTGCTCGGCCTCAATGGGCCGGACATCGTCAGGGCCATCGGCCGCGGCTTCGCCCCCGAGGAGGCGATGCGACTTCTGGAGGACGACCTGCAGATGTTCGAGCTGGTCGACATCGAGGCTGCCACCCGCAACAAGAAGGACCTCCGACGGAAGAAGGGCCGACTCATCGGCGAGGGGGGCCGCACGCGGGAGCTGATGGAGGAGCTGTCGGGAGCCGACGTGGTCATCTACGGGACGACCCTGGGGATCATCGGCGCCCCCGAGCAGGTCGACGCCGTCCGGAGCGCCACCGAGATGCTGCTCGACGGGGCTCCCCACGGCGCCGTCTACTCGTTCCTCGAGCGCCGCCACAACGAGATGAGCGCCAACGACGTGAGCTACCACCAGTTCACGGGCTGAGGGCGCTCGGGTCCACGCTCGGGTCCACGCTCGGGAGGGCCGTCCCGACCCTGGGAGAACAGCGACCCGAACGCGCCCCCGACGGACCGCTTCCCACCGAAGCGCCAGGTCGTCCTACTTAATTCTTGTCGTGCCACCGCGTGTCACGGAAACCCGCCCACTGCGGCCGGATGCCGAGCCGTCGATTCAGCAACCTTTATATAGAACTACAGACAATCTTTCGGGTGACCATGGCGCAGCAAATGGGCAATCAGCCCCTCATCGTTCTCTCGGAGGACAGCCAGCGCACCTCCGGCCGCGACGCGCAGTCGATGAACATCACCGCCGGGAAGGCGGTGGCCGAGTCCGTACGCACCACGCTCGGCCCGAAAGGGATGGACAAGATGCTCGTCGACTCGACGGGCAACGTCGTCGTCACGAACGACGGCGTCACCATCCTCAAGGAGATGGACATCGAGCACCCGGCGGCCAACATGATCGTCGAGGTCGCCGAGACCCAGGAGGACGAGGTCGGCGACGGGACGACGACCTCCGTCGTCGTCGCCGGTGAGCTCCTCGGCAAGGCCGAGGACCTGCTCGAACAGGACATCCACGCCACCATCCTCGCCCAGGGGTACCGGCAGGCCGCCGCGGAGGCCAAGGAGATCCTCGAGGACATCTCCATCGAGGTCGCGGAGGACGACACCGAGATCCTCGAGTCCATCGCCTCCACGGCGATGACCGGCAAGGGCGCGGAGGCCTCGAAGGACCTCCTCGCCGGGCTCGTCGTCGAGGCCGTCCGCGCGGTGGCCGACGACGAGGGCATCGACACGGACAACATCAAGGTCGAGAAGGTCGTCGGCGGCGCGGTCGACGACTCCGAGCTCGTCGAGGGCGTCATCGTCGGCAAGGAGCGCGTCCACGACAACATGCCCTACTTCGCCGAGGACGCGAACGTCGCCCTCCTCGACACGCCCATCGAGGTCCGCGAGACCGAGATCGACGCCGAGGTCAACGTCACCGACCCCGACCAGCTCCAGCAGTTCCTCGACCAGGAGGAACAGCAGCTCCGCGAGATGGTCGACCACCTCGTCGAGGTCGGCGCCGACGTCGTCTTCTGCCAGAAGGGCATCGACGACATGGCCCAGCACTACCTGGCCCAGGAGGGCATCATCGCCGTCCGCCGCGCCAAGAAGTCCGACATGAAGGCCCTGGCGCGGGCGACCGGCGGCCGCATCGTCTCCAACATCTTCGACCTCACCGACGAGGACCTCGGCTTCGCCGGCTCCGTCGCCCAGAAGGACATCGCCGGCGACGAGAAGATCTTCGTCGAGGACGTCGAGGAGGCCCGCGCGGTCACGCTCATCCTCCGCGGCGGCACCGAGCACGTCGTCGACGAGGTCGAGCGCGCGACCGAGGACGCCCTCGGCGTCGTCCGCACGACCCTCGACGAGGGCAAGGTGGTGCCCGGCGGCGGCGCCCCCGAGATCGCGCTGGCGCTCGGGCTCCGCGACTTCGCCGACTCCGTCGGCGGCCGCGAGCAGCTCGCCGTCGAGGCGTTCGCCGACGCCGTCGACGTCATCCCGCGCACCCTCGCGGAGAACGCCGGGCTCGACCCCATCGACTCGCTGGTCGAGCTCCGCAGCAAGCACGCCGAGGGCAACGACGCGGCGGGCCTCGACGCCTACACCGGCGACGTCATCGACATGGAGGGCGAGGGCGTCGTCGAGCCGCTGCGCGTGAAGACCCAGGCCATCGAGTCCGCCACCGAGGCGGCCGTCATGATCCTGCGCATCGACGACGTCATCGCCGCGGGCGACCTCAAGGGCGGCGGAGGCGACGACGGCGACGACGAGGACATGCCCCCGGGCGGCCCCGGCGGCGGCATGGGCGGCGGCATGGGCGGCATGGGCGGCATGGGCGGCGGCATGGGCGGCATGATGTAAGGTCGGCCGCACCGCCACGCCCACTCACCGTCCCCGAATCGCGAGCCGCACCGTCGTTCGACCGATCCACGATTTCTTTCGACGCGACCTGGTAGCGGCGCCCCCGTCCAGGTCATCGGGCATCGCGCGGCCACGCCGCTCCGCATCGCTCCATCGTACGCTGATTCGTACGCCGTGCTACTGTCGAGCCGGGTGCGTCTCGCTCAACCGGCGCCGACCGGTGAGGTTCTCCCGGAGGGTCGCTCCCTCATAGGACTCGCGGACGAGCCCCCGCTCGCGAAGCTCGGGGAGGACGAGGTCGACGAAGTCCGCGAGGCTGCCGGGGCGGGCGACCTCCTTGACGTTGAAGCCGTCGACGCCGACCTCCTCGAACCACCACTGGAGCTCGTCGGCGACCTCCGCGGGGGTGCCGACGACCACCGGGGAGGTCGTCCCGAGGCCGGCGAACTGTGCCATCTCCCGGACGGTCCAGGTGGACTCGCCGCCGGCGAAGGCGTTGACCGTCCCCTGGATGGCCTCGGTCTCGATGTGCTCGATCTTCTGGTCGGGGTCGAGCTCGGAGAGGTCCACGTCGACGAACCCCGACAGCAGGGCGAGCACCCCCTCGACGTCGACGTGCTCGCGGTAGCTCTCGTGTTTGGCCTCCGCGAGCTCCGCGGTCGCGCCGACGATCGGGACGATTCCGGGGAAGAACATGAGCTCGTCGGGGTCGCGACCGTGATCTGCGGCCCTGCTCCGGAGGTCGTCCACGTACTCGCGGACCTGTTCGGGGGTGGGCTGGCTCACGAAGACCGCCTCGGCGTTGGCCGCCGCGAACGCCCGTCCCCGGTCGGAGGAGCCCGCCTGGTAGATGACCGGCGTCCGCTGCGGCGACGGCTCGCAGCCGTGGGGCCCGACCACGTCGAAGTGCTCGCCCGCGTGGTCGATGGTGTGGACCTTCGCCGGGTCGGTGAACCGCCCCGCCGCGGCGTCGCGGACGACGGCGCCGTCCTCCCAGGAGTCCTCCCACAGCGCGTAGCAGACCTCCATGAACTCCTGGGCGCGGTCGTAGCGCTCGTCGTGGCCGAGCCGCTCGCCCAGACCGAGGTTCGCGGCCGCCGACTCGAGGTAGGAGGTGACGACGTTGAACGCGACCCGGCCGTCGGTGAGGTGGTCCAGCGTGGAGAACTCCCGCGCGAGCTGGTAGGGGTGGGTGTAGGACGTCGACTTCGTGACCGCGAAGCCGAGGTGGTCGGTGACCTCCGCCATCGCCGGCACGAGGTAGGCGGGGTCGTTCGACGGCGTCTGGACCGCCCGCTCGATGGCCGGGTCGCGCGAGCCGCCGTAGACGTCGTAGATCCCGCGGACGTCGGCGAAGAACACCCCGTCGAAGCCGCCGCGCTCGGCGGTCCGGGCGACCTCCGTCCAGTAGGTCCGGTCCCGGTAGCGGGCCGACTGGTCGCCGGGGTACCGCCAGGAGCCGACGGTGACGTGCTCGACCGAGTTCATCGTGAAGAGGTTGAGGTGGATGACGTCCTCGGGCATGGGCCTGGTCGTGGTCCACGTTCGCGGGCTGTCTCGGTAATGAGGGACGGTACCGGCGAAACCGGCCGCGGATCCCCGACGCGCTCCCGGCCAGCCGTCGAGGAGCCGGCCCGACCGGCAACCCGGCCGTCCGGTGCCGCAGGTGTCCTGACGCGATACTGGCCGGTCGGCCGTCGTGGCGGGATCCGGTCGGCGAGGTGACGGCTAGAGACTCGAACGTCAATGCGTAGAGATCCGAAGTCTGTTACTTAGAAACTCGAAGTCTGTTACTTAGAAACTCGAAGTATCGTCATGGGCTCGTCTCGT
>SLIW01000548.1 GCA_007135435.1 Natronomonas sp. | reverse complement strand
GGGACCGTCCCCTCGTCAGCTGTCGGGATCTCGCGCTCTCGGAACAGCCGGTCGCCGAGGAACGGGACGGCGATGGACAGCTCCTCCGAGACGGCGTGCGTCGTCCACCCCTCGGAGGTGAGGTGGTCGAAGACGACCGCGGTGAGGAACGCGTCGAACCCACCGTCGGCGAGGACGTGCTCGAACACCGTGCCGGGATCGACCGGGAAGCGGTCACCGCCGGCGTCGACCCCGTGGACGACGTCCATCTCGACGAGGAACGAACAACAGATCGCGCGGTCGATGGTGCGCTGGGCGGCCACGAGCCGTTCCTCGTCACCGAAGTCGGCGCCATCCGGTACCTCCAGCGATCGCGCCAGTGCGAGGCGGACGTCCCAGACGTCCCGGTAGAACCGATCCACGACGTCCCGGTCGTCGAACAGGACGGCCAGTCCCTCGTCGATGCCGTCGAGGCGTCGCTCCTTTCGTTCACGCCCATTCGCCGCGTGTCCGCCCGATGCGTCGTGGACGAACCACCGCCGGTCGCCGTAGCAGGCGTAGACCGCCACCCGATCCCGGTCGGGGTTCCAGAACCAGTAGTAATCGGAGCCCAGCCCCCTGGACTGGAGTTCGGCGACGATCCGCCCGTGAGACGCCGGGTCGACGGCCTCGAGGTACGCCAGCCGGGCGTCGGGGTCGGACGCGAACGCGACCTCCCGGCCGTCGATCCGCTCCGCGTCGTGATCCGCGCGGTCGAAGAGCCCCTTCGACTCCAGGAACTGCCTATCGTACGCGGTCATGAGATCGGTCGTGGTCGTGGTCGGTGGGCGTCACGACGTCTCGGACACCGACGCCAGGCAACACTGGTTCAATCGGGGTCCTTGGTCGGGGAGCCGTTCGCGTCTGGTCGAGGGATCCGGGACCGCTCGGAGCGGGACCGGGGATCCGGCACTCGAGACGCGGGCGATCGCCGAGTGGACGCCGGCATGGGCGTACGTGTCCCGGCGGCCCTATAACTGTAGTGTGGTCAATGGCGGTACCGGAGCCACGTCACCACGATATGGCTTTGCTCCGGGAGGCCGAGAAGTGGATCGTGACCCGTCGCCGGTCAGGACGACACCGGGCCGCCGTACCACCCGGGGTCGCGCCCGGTGCGGTCGATGAGGTCGGCTCGACACGCCGGACAGTAGTCCGGGGTCACACCGCCGCCCCGCGGGACGTACACCGCACCGCCGCACACGACGCACGCGTCCGCGACGATGGTCGCACAGTCAGCACAGACGTTGAAGTCGTCGGCCGTGAGCTCGCGCAGCGGTTCGAGCTGTTTGTCCAGGACGTACTCGTCGATGGCCGCCTGACAGCTGGTACACGGTTTCATGTCGGTGCACGTCGGTCGAGGAGACCGCTCCGTAAATAGCTGCCCGCCGAGGCCCGGCCGAGGCGGGTGATCGGGCAACCGGTGCGACCACCATGGCTCGACACCTAGAATCGTCCGTCTGTGTGGCTCCGAGGGGTCGAACGGACGGGCGGACGGACCCCTCCTCTCGCCGACACCGCTCGATCCGAGGCCGTGGACGCGCATATCCGGGGGTCGTGGTACCTCGACCCTCGGAAGGGTTATCCCCGTCCTCCGGCTATCGTTGCTTGTAATGGCAAACGGTACGGTTGACTTCTTCAACGACACAGGCGGCTACGGTTTCATCAAGACGGACTCCGACGAGGTAGACGACGACGAAGACGTGTTCTTCCACATGGAGGACGTCGGCGGCCCGGACCTCGAGGAGGGACAGGAGGTCGAGTTCGACATCGAATCGTCCCCGAAGGGACCCCGCGCGGCGAACGTCGTCCGCACGTAACTGCGTATCCGCACGTAATTGCGAATCCGCACGTAACTGCGAACGGTCCCCGCCACGCGGCGTGACGGGTGGAACGTCATTCTTTCGAAGCCGACCACCCCGAGCGGTATCGCTCAGTGGACACACGCTGTGCCGGGGATTCGCCCTACTCCCGACGAAGGATCGCTGCTGAGGCCGCGACCGAGATGGGGTCTGACGTGCGTTCGACAATGGGCAGGTGGCACGTGCCGTCGAGGACCCCGGCACTCGGGGTCGCCCGCGCGGCTGCCGACCGCGGCGTGACCCTTCTAGTTCAGGCAACGCCGGGAGGTCGACCCGTCGTCGACCGTCGTGGTGGCGTTCTCGCGATTGTATCCAGTTGGCTGTCATGCGATATCATCCCATAGACTTTTATTCATACTCGACGGACCCGACGACTACATGGGCGTTCACCCATCGACGGACGGCGTTGAAGACAGGAGGTCGGTCGGTGCGACGGGAGGAGCCGGGGTACCGCTACGCAGGCGACACTTCCTGACGGCGACCGGGGCCGGCGCGGCGCTCGGCCTCGCGGGCTGTCTCGGCGGCGACGACGACGACGTCGTCACGCTCGGGGCGCCCTACATCCTCTCGGGGTTCGCGGCGATGTACGGCGAGGAGGCGGAGTACGGCGTCGAGCTGGCGGTCGACCAGATCAACGAGGAGGGCGGCATCGACGGCCAGGAGGTCGAGGTGATCCTCCGCGACACGGAGGCCGACCCGGACACGGGGATCCGGCAGGCCCGCAGCCTCGTCGAGGAGGACGACGTCGACGCGCTGTTCGGCCTCGACAGCAGCGCCGTCGGGCTCGCGGTCGCCCCCGTGATGGAGGAGCTGCAGGTGCCGATCGTGATCACCCACGCGGCGACGCCGTTCATCACGGCGCCAGCGGGGGTCCACGACCGCGCGGCGGGCAACGAGTACGTCTTCCGGATCTCGAACCACCTCGGCCAGAACGTCCACGGCGCCGCCGTGGTCGCCGGCGACCTCGACGCGACGCGCTGGACGAACGTCGGTCCGGACTACGCGTTCGGCCACGACACCTGGGAGTACTTCGTCGCCTACACCGAGGGGATGGACCTCGGCCTCGAGTACGTCGAGGACGGGGTGACGTTCCCCGAGCTCGCCTCGGACGACTACACGCCACACATCGAGCGGATCCTGAGCGCGGAACCGGAGGCGGTGCTATCGTCGCTGTGGGGCACCGATCTCGTGACGTTCGTCGACCAGGCCGAGGACGCCGGCTTCTTCGAGGAGGTGGACCACTTCCTCGCAAGCGTCGGCATGGGGACGGAACTCCCGACCGAGGAGCTCGCGCTGCCCGAGGGCCAGTGGGCCTCCTCGCGGTACTGGCCGTTCGCGCCCGACTCCCCCGAGAACCAGGAGTTCCGCGAGACGTACTGGGACGAGTACGAGCGGCTGCCGACGTACAACGCCGAGGGCGCCTACCGGGCGCTGTGGCTGTACAAGGACGTGATCGAGGAGGCCGGAACGACCGAGACTGACGCGCTCCTCGAGACGCTGCACGGCTACGAGCACACCGGCCCCGTCGGCGAGTACACCATCTCGGAGGAGACCGGCCAGGCGATCCTCCCGTCGATCTGGGGCGTGACCGAGTACTCGGACGAGTGGGGAACCCACGTCCTCGAGCCGGTCCACCGGGTCGACGCCCCGCCGGACGAGCTCGCGTCGCTCTTGGACCACACCGACCTCCCGGCAGGAGTCTGAACGCCGGGGAATGTTCCCGTTATTCGTCGCGGAGACGCTGATCGGCCTGAGCATCGGCGGTCGGCTCTTCCTCATCGCGGTCGGCCTGAGCCTCATCTTCGGGGTCCTGAACGTGCTCAACTTCGCCCACGGCGTCTTCTACATGCTCGGCGCCTACGGCGCCATCACGGTCTCCGCGCTGCTCCTGGACAACTTCTGGCTCGGCGCCGCCGTCGGCATCGTCGCGGTCGGGATCGTCGGCGCGATCGTCGAGTTCGGCCTCATCCGGCCGCTGTACGACCGCGACGAGGCGATCCTCGACCAGCTCATCCTCACCTTCGGGGTCGCGATGATCGTCCACGAGCTCGCGCGCATGCTCTGGGGCTCCCAGCCGCGCTCCATCCCGACGCCCGGCTCGCTCGACTTCTCGGTCGGGATCCTCGGCGAGACCATCACCGCCTACCGGCTGTTCGTCATCGGGGTGAGCGTCGTCGTCCTGGTCGGGCTGTGGCTCTTCCTCACGCGGACCCACCACGGCCACGTCATCCGGGCGACGGCCTCCGACCGGGAGATGGCCGCCATGCTCGGCGTCGACGTCCCGCGGCTCTACACCACGGTCTTCCTGCTGGGGAGCCTCCTGGCTGGCCTCGGCGGGGCGCTGGCCGCGCCGCTGCAGGCCGTCAGTCCGGCGCTCGGCGACCAGATCATCATCGACGCGTTCGTGGTCGTCGTCATCGGCGGGCTGGGCTCGATCTCCGGCGCGTTCGTCGGCGCGATGCTCGTCGGCCTCTTCCAGGCCTTCGGCGTCCAGTACATCGCCGCCGGCGACCTCGCGTTGCCGTTCATCGCGATGATCCTGGTGCTCGTCTTCAGACCGCGCGGGCTGCTCGGGGAGGACGAGGTGCTCTGATGTCGGGCGACGACGAGCCGACCACCGACGGATCGAGAGACGACGAGCCGACCGCCGATCGCTCGACTCCCGACGGCCCGGACCCCGGCGCCCTCGGCGTGGCCGGACCGGCCGTCGAACGGGCGGGGCACGGACACGAGCGCCTCTCGTTCACCCGGTCGCGGCTCATCGAGGAGGGGTGGACCCGCGAGCGGCTCCTCGGGCTGTTCGTGGTGTGGTGCCTCCTGGTCCCGGTGGTCCTCCCGTCGTTCCAGGTCTACCTCTTCACCGAGTTCCTCCTGCTGGCGGTGTTCGCGACGGCGTTCAACCTGCTGTACGGCTACACGGGGCTACTCTCGTTCGGCCACGCCCTCTTCTACGCCGCCGCCGGGTACGCCATCGCGCTCACGTTCCGTGAGCTCGGACCGGAGCTGGCGGGCGTCCTCGGTGGCATCTCGCCGCTGGCGACCCTGCTGGTCGCCGTCGTGCTCGGGCTCGCATTCACGCTGGTCATCGCCGCTCCGGTCGGCTACCTGAGCGTCCGGCTCGACGAGATCTACTTCGCGCTCATCACGCTGTCGTTCAGCATGGCGTTCTACGCGGTGCTCATCCAGGACCCCTACGGGCTCACCCAGGGGAGCGACGGCATGCTCCTCCTCCTGGGGACCGTGGAGCTGTTCGGCGCCGACGTCGCGCTCGCCGACCGGAACCTCTACTACTACCTCGTCCTCGCCGTCGCCGGCGGCTCGATGTACGCCATGTGGCGGGTGATCAACTCCCCGTTCGGGACCGTCTGCCGGGCCATCCGCGAGAGCCCGGACCGCGTGTCCGCCCTCGGCGTGAACGTGACGTACCACCAGTGGGTGATGTTCGTCGTCTCCGCGTTCTTCGTCGGCATCGCCGGACTGTTCATCGCCCCGCTGCACAGCATCGTGACGCCTGCCATGTCGTTCTGGACCACGAGCGCGATCCCGGTCGTCGCCGCGGTCATCGGCGGCGCGTTCTACTTCCTCGGGCCCGCGGTCGGCGCGTTCGTCTTCCTCTACCTCCGGTGGGGGCTGAGCCGCTACCCAGCCTTCGAGGCCCACTGGGAGCTGTTCTACGGGCTCGTGCTCATCCTCGTCCTGCTGTACTTCAAGGAGGGTGCCGCCGCCGGGCTCGTGGCGCTGGGCCACTGGCTCGAGGACCTCTACGGGGTCTACCGGACAGACGGCCGGTCCGCGGCGATCGAGTTCGTCCGATCCACCCTCTCGGAGAAAGCCGCGGCCGTCCGCCGCGAGGTCGGCCGGACGTCGGTGCGCGGCCGGAGGTCCGCTCGCGGGCAGGTGGCCACAGCGGGCGGCGGGAGCGACTCGACCGACCCGGGCGGCGGGAGCGACTCGACCGACCCGGGCAGCGGGAGCGACTCGACCGACCCGACTGACCCGACCGACCGTCCCTCCGGAGGTGACCGCCCGTGACGACGCTGCTCCGCACGGTCGACCTGCGGCGGGAGTTCGGCGAGCTGGTGGCGGTCGACGGCGTCAGCCTCGACATCGTCCACGGCGAGATCACCTGCATCATCGGGCCGAACGGCGCCGGGAAGACGACCTTCTACGACCTCCTGACGGGGATGGTCGAACCCACCTCCGGGGAGGTCTGGCTCAGACACGACGGCGAGCTCCAGGAGATCACGGGGCTGCCGGCCCACGAGATCGCCGACCGGGGGCTCGCCCGGTCGTTCCAGATCATCGAGATCTTCGAGCGGCTGACCGTCCGCCAGAACGTCCAGGTCGCCTGCGTCGCGCGGAACGACCGGACGCTGGACCTCACGACGTGGCTCGACGCCGACGAGGCGATCAACGAGCAGGTCGACGAGATCCTCGAGCTCACCGGGCTGACCCACCTCGCGGAGAAGCGCTGCTCGACGCTGTCGTACGGCCAGCAGCGGAACGTGGAGATCTCGCTGGCGCTCGCGATCGAGTCGTCGGTGGTCCTGCTCGACGAGCCGACCGCGGGGCTGAACCCGACCGACTCGGCGATCGTCGTCGACTTCGTCAACGAGCTCGACGAGCGGACGGACACCACCTTCGTCGTCACCGAACACGACATGGACGTCGTCTTCAACATCGCCGACCGCATCGTCGTCCTCCACGACGGCCGGGTGATCGCCGACGGCGACCCCGGGACCGTCCGGGCGGACGAGACCGTGACCGAGGCCTACCTCGGGGGGAGCTCGATATGACGCTGCTGTCGGTCGAGGACATCCACACCTACTACGGGGACAGCCACATCCTCCACGGGGTGTCCCTCGAGCTCGAGGAGAACGACGTCGTGACCCTCCTGGGACGCAACGGCGCCGGCAAGACCACGACGCTCAAGTCGATCACGGGCGT
>SLIW01000518.1 GCA_007135435.1 Natronomonas sp. | reverse complement strand
TCTCTAGTCGAGTCCTGTGACCCAGGAGGCTGAACGCCTCCTCGGGCGACAGCCCGACGGGTTCGGGCGATCCCATCGAATCAGCAATACCGTGCTGATCGTGGGAATCACGCACTGCGGGCGGTTCGGCGGGGTCGTGACGGTCCTGACGAGTCATGGTTCGTCTCCCGGCGCTTCGATCCGTGACGAGCGCGGCCTGGCGCGAACGCGCTCGTCCCGACAGGCACCTGGTGCTGTGCAGTATGCTCCCTTCGCCGTCGGTACGTATCGCCTTGTCCCTCGATTTCATCCATGTGGTAAGGTGCACTCTCACCACCGAGGCGGACGTCCGTGGAACTGTTCTCGAGAGCTCGAAAGATGCGTTCCTTACGATCAGTGAGCAGCGACCCTTCGGGCACATCGTCTCGTGTGCTCGGTGTCGTGCTCGAGCCAAGTTTCAGGCACGGCTACGGTAACGGCATGATCCCCACAGCACGATGTCGCCGCCACCTCGCTCTTCTGGCCCACTAGTTCGAACGCCTTCTGGTGAATCCCAGCCCGGGCCGCCCAGGTCCTTCGATACTGTGGCCCCAACCGATACGTGCCAGTGTGAGGCTCCAATCGGGACCGTCGCGTAGCTGACAGCAACCCGAGTCCCAAGAGTACGCGAGATTCGGGGGAGCGACACGCTGTGTGACCTTCCACCGGGTTTAGGTATCCACAGTTCAGTGGGCTACCTTAGGTAAATGCAGTTCAGTCCGTGCATTTAGGTATATAGATTTCAGGGATTATTTATTGCGTATTCCACTGAAGAATACGTTGCACCACGTCAGTCGAACCCACGCTGCCGGCGAACCGGCGAAACTGGGCGAACGGGTGGAACGCCTCGGGTGGAAGCCAAGGAACGAGGGACTACATGGTAACTGGACTCGACGAACGCGAACTAGAACACGAGATCGAGGTGGTCTACCGGACGGTGTCGGCAGTGCCCGACGAGGCATCTCTCTTCGAAACGAGCCGCGAGTTAGGGGAGCGACGCGGCTCCCTGTCCGATGTCCTGGATCGAGTCGCGTCGTTCGGACAGAGCTCCATCGAGGGGCTCCCGTTCGAGAACGGCCCGTTGGATGTGGTGCTCGAGAACGGTACGATCGCGGTTTCCGCCCGGAAGGAACGGGTGCACCGGCAGGCGCGTCGAGTGCTGGCTCCATATAGCCGGCTGACCATCTCGGAGCTCGTTGCCGCGGAGATGCTCCCGAAGCGCATCGGGACGGATGCCGGGTGCTGGGCTGCGGGGACCGGTGGTGTGCTGGACGCGATCGCCTATGTGGACGCGATCGAAGCCGCCGCCTTCGAGATGATCGAGTATCGGGAGAACCGGGAGTGGGAGTCCCGAATCGATCGGGACCGTGACGTGTGCCGGCGGTACGGCCTGAAGAGTACGTCGCTGAGCGCGCGGAAACACGACTAATAGCAGCAATCATGACTGGCAACACAAGACCAAGCGATGGCGTATTACGCAGAACGATAGTGAAAGCCGGGGCGGTCGGGGCGGGTGCGCTCGTGTTGGGCGGGGCCGCAACCGCCAGCGAGGGCGGACTCGTGCCTGACCAAGCCTCGAGCAGTAACGAAGCGGCCGAAGAGGACGCCGCCGGAGACGAAGCTTCCGGTGACGAACCCGAAGTGGACGAACCCGTGGGGTTCGAGGGCGAAGTGCTCGCACCACACGCGCCCTTCCTCGACGACGTGACGGCGACGTTCCATCTCACCTTCGCCGATGAGCACGACGGTGACCCCATCGTTGTCGAACTGGATGATGCATCGACCACCGCAGTCCTCGAAGTGCGATGGGAGCCGGGCGGGACGGTTGGCTGGCACACGCACCCGGGACCTGTCATCGTCAACATCGTCGACGGCGAACTCGAACTCGTCTGGGAGCGTGACTGCGTCCCGCGTACCTACGCGGCGGGCGAAACGTTCTTCGACCCGTCCGGGGAGATCCATACCGCAACGAACCCGAGTGACACCGAGGAGACGGTGGCGTACGCGACCTTTCTCGGCGTGCCCGACGGGGCGCCACTGACCGAGCACGTCGCGCCGGTGGAGTGCAACCCGATCGAGCCCGAACTGCCCCCACAGGTTCTGTAACGGCCCTCTTACATCCAATATTTATACAGTTTTTGAACAACGTCATCCAGTGGGCCTCGGAGTGCCATCCGCCTCGCAACATGCCAAACGGTGGTCGAATGCACCCATCTATCAGGACATCGATAGTTGTCACCCCCGGGGCTGGCTGGCACTGGAGACATCGACAGTCGCTCGAGCAACTGCTACAGCAGCCGCCTTCAGCACGACGGCTTCTTCCTCCGGTGGTCGCCCGATGTGAATCGCCGGGGGGCAGCCGGGAGGCCCGTGACGCCGTGAACCACCGGCTTCTGCGTCGATGGCCCCTCAGAAGGTGTACGCCATCATGACCTCGTCGACCAGTCGGTCGTCGATGGTGAAGTGGTCCTCGCGGACGGCCTCCCGGTCCCAGCCCTGGGCCTCCAGGAAGGTCACCGCGTTCATGTTCGTGGCGGCGACGCTGTTGTACACCTTCCGGTAGCCGTTTGCCTGTGCCCACGCGAGCGCACGGTCCAGCAGGCGCTTGCCGATCCCGTACCCGCGGTACGCCTCCCGGACACCGACGGTCAGCTCCGCGGTGTCGCGGAGCGTGTCGACGTGCGGGAGGTCGAGGTGGGTCCAGCCGACGGCGAACTCGTCGACGGTCGCGACGAAGAACACCCGCGACCAGACGTTGTTGTGGCGGGTCACGGTGTCCTCGTAGCGAAGCTCCTGGACGAGCTCCTCGGCGACCGCGTACGTCCGCCCCGCGGCGACGTCCTGGATGAGGTCGACCAGCTGCTCGAAGTCCTCGTCGCGGGCGGGCCGCACCACGTAGGCGAGGTCGTCAGTCTCGTACTCGCGGGCGGTCCCGATGTCGAGCACCAGCGAGAGGGTACCGTCGTGTTCCTCGATGAACCCCGCGGAGGTCAGGCCGTTGAGGGACGGGTCGAACGTCTCCGGACCGAGGCCCAGCGCGTTCTGGACCGTTTCCCTGTCGGTCGTCCCGTGCCGTTCGACGTACTGGTAGATCTCCTTGCTCTCCCGGGAGTCGAAGGTGGGTCGTTCGAGCACCTGCATACGTGTTACCACGGACCACGAGGCCTTAGTCCTATTCGACGGTTGGTCGGTCGGCGAGCGTCCGCGGTTCGGCCCGGACGACGGTGATGGCAGGGCATCGGAACGCTCCGCTACGGCTGCGCTGCACCCTCGCTGAACGCAGCCGCCCGCCGCGTGACTCGGAGTCGAGACCTGGTCCCATTCGTCAGCCACTCACATCCGACCGTGGTCCCCGGGGACGAACCGGAGGGCTGTCCATCACGACCGCCTGGCGACAGCCCGTTTCCATCGACGGCCGTGGATCCGCGGGAGGGCGTCGATCTTCGCGTACGGAACCGCCGACGGAACCGTCGACAATCGGGTCGAGACGCTGTCCGGAAGCGGATCGGATGAAAGCAGCGAAACGGCTGTCGGGTTACGGGTGACTCCGCGTCTGGTAGGTGGGGTTAATCGCGCCTTGTTCGCTTCGTACACCTCCTCGAGACGCTCGTGTTGTTCGATGACCGCGTTCTGGACGACCTCGGCCTTCTTCCGTGCCTCCTGTTGGAGCGCTGCCTTCGTCGCTTCGGGTCGGAGCGAGGTGACGTACTCTTTGGCGTCAGCGACCGCCTTCGAGTCGGTACCCACCCTGTTCGAGGCGTCTTCTCCGAGGACGTCTTCGAGTTCGTCGTCCAACCGGCGCTTGGCTCTCGCCGCTCCAAGGAGGTCGACCGACTCCCACAGCGCTCGCTCGTCGATGACCTCCTTCAGGTTGCTCAAATCGAAGACCAGGTCTGGATCGTGTTCTTCGAGGGCGTCCGAGAGGTGTTCGAGATCGATGAGGCTCGGAAGCTCGTCCACCTCGATGGCGTCGGGCACTCTGTCGAGATCGATCGTCTCGAGGAGCGCGTCGGTCGATTCGAGGACGTCGAACAGCTCCTTCGCCGCCCCTATCGAGGAGGTACCGGACGGGTCGCCGCCGGTGGCTCGTTTCATGCGGTCGATACCCGCCTTCGTCATCTCCTCGAGACGATCCGTGTCGAGAGTAGTCGTCGCGTCGCTCATTGGGTGGGATTCTCCTATGGCAGGGATGGGTAAAACGCTGCTGTCGATTTGCCTGCGGTTCCCACCAGTAACTGGATGACAGCACCCCGATCCGAACCGGGACCGGACGTGTTCGCTCGGGAAGACTCGCTTCTCTCGTCTCCCGATCTCGTCTGCCAGCGCGCTCGCTCGCTCCGCTCGCTCGCCGGTCAGCCGTGAGCACACGCACCTCGCGAATCTACTCCACGAATGAGTCGATTCGTCCTCGGTCGCCACCAGACACACGACCTCACTGGATCGCCACCGACATCGCTTTAATCCGTCTTCGTGCCGAATTTCTCACCATCCCCGCGATGAACGTCCTGATCGTCCTCGGCCACCCACGTCCCGACAGTCTCTGCGGTGGCCTGGCCCGGGCGTACGAGGATGGCGCCCACGAGGCGGGCGTCGACGTCCGGACGCTGGAGCTGGCGCGACTGGAGTTCGAACAGGACGTGCTGACCGAGTGTCCGACCGAACAGCACCTCGAGGAGGACCTCGTCGAGGCACGGGCCGACATCCGGTGGGCCGACCACCTCGTCTTCGTCTACCCGAACTGGTGGGGGACGATGCCGGCGCTGCTCAAGGGGTTCTTCGACCGGGTGTTCACGCCCGGGTTCGCCTTCTCGTCCTACGAGGACGGGGAAGGGGCGGGGCACGAGGAGCTACTGCGGGGACGGACGGCGGAACTGCTCGTGACGATGGACATGCCCGCGTGGGTCTACCGCTGGATCTACCGGGAACCCGGGACGAACGCGATCAAGCGCTCGACGCTGGGGTACGCCGGCGTCCGGACGACCCGGGTCACGCCGTTCGGGCCGGTGGAGGAGTCCACGTTGGACGAGCGGGAGGGCTGGCTCGCGGAGGCCCGGGAGCTGGGCAGGAGCCTGGCCGACGGCCCCGAGTCACGGCTCGCCCGTCGCAAGCGCCAGCTCCTGACGTCCCTGAAGGCGCTCCGCCTGCAGTTCTACCCGATGGCGTGGGTGGCCTACACCGTCGGGGTCCTCGCCGCGGTGGGCTCGAGCGACGTCCTCACGGCGCCGCTGTACTGGCTCGGGTTCGGGTTCGTCTTCTTCCTGGAGGCGGCGACCGTGCTGAGCAACGAGTACGTCGACTACGAGACGGATCGCGAGAACACGTTCGCCGGCCCGTTCACCGGTGGGTCACGCGTGCTCGTCGACGGGGAGCTGAGCTTCAGGGCGCTCCGTACGGGAGCCGTCGTCGCGCTGGCACTCGCCGGTACCTTCGGACTGGGCGTCCTCGCCATCGGCGCCGGGTCACCCGTGGTGATGGCGAGCGTGATGGCCGCGCTGGCGGTCCTGGCGATCGGCTACACGGTCCCCCCGTTGCAGCTCTCCTACCGGACCCTGGGCGAGCTAGACGTCGCCACGACCCACAGTCTCGGCGTCATGCTCTGTGGCTACGTCTTCGTCGGTGGCTCGTTGACCGACCCCGTACCGTGGCTGCTGAGCGCGCCGCTCCTGTTGGGCACGCTCCCGTCCATCATCCTCGCGGGCGTCCCCGACTACGAGGCCGACGTGGCCGCAGGAAAGCGGACGATCGCCGTCCGGTTCGGCGTCGATCGGGCGGCGACCCTCGCCGGCGCGGCGGCGCTGCTGGCCGCCGTGATTGCCACATCCTGGCAGCTTCTCGGCGTCGTGCCCGACGCGTACGGTCCGGTCATCTACCTGAGCGCCGTCCACGCGCTGGGGATCGTGTGGTTACTCCATACCCGCCTCGATCCGGAGGAGGCGCCGACCCGCATCGACGGGCTCATGGTCGCCGCGCTCAGCTACGTCCTCTGGTTCGGCGTGGTCCCGCTGGTCGGGTTGCTGTGAACGCGGCCAGCTCCGGTTCCGAGACACCGCTCGCCACAGCGGTCTCCATCACCCCACCGATCGCGAGTCAGCGATGGAGTTCCACTCCGGACACGTTCGACGAACCGGTTCACGGACCCGCCGAAACGTACCGACGAGACCTTCTCGACCGCGGGAGCGAAACGGGCGGGTGCAGCGCCCAGCGAGCCGGTCGCGGTCGACGTGCGACCGATCCAGTTCGTGACCGATCTTTGGATTGCGGTCACTCCATCCAGTCCGCTGCCCCGCGGGGCGGACAGAAGATGTCCACCCCCTCGACGGGGGTGTCGCCGGTGTTCTCCGCCGCGTGTACCTCGTGACTGTACAGGATGTACGTGTCGCCCGGACCGATCGTCACCTCCTCGCCCTCGACGGTGAAGGTCAGCTCGCCGCGGTAGACGAAGCCGATCTGCTGGTGGGGATGGTCGTGTTCGGGGGCCGATCCCCCGGGCATGAAGCGGAAGTACTGGATGCTCATGAAGTCGTTCGCGCCCAGCTGTACCACCTCGAACCCGTCGGACACCTCGCGGGGCTCGTGGTCGTCCAATCGTACGATCTCCGGCATGTGTACTGGTATCACCGGCCACGTCATAAATCTCGATGACGTGTTCATACAGTCGGCGGTCGGTGCGATCGGTACCGATCGGCGTTCCATGCGAGAGGGTTCCATTCGATCGGCAGCGGTGGAGCGTCACCGTGTTGGAGCGTCACCGCGATGGAGCGTCACCGCGATGGAGCGTCACCGCGATGGAGCGTCACCGCGATGGAGCGTCACCGCGATGGAG
>SLIW01000359.1 GCA_007135435.1 Natronomonas sp. | reverse complement strand
TCGCCGGCCACCTGCGCGGGCGTGTCGACGGTCAACTGGACGTCCTGGCCGAGTGAGACGAGCGTGTAGACGGGTGCCCGGCGGGCCCACTCGTCGACCAGCTCGTCGTCGAGGTCGTCACCCTCGATCTGGATCTCGGCGGTCACGTTCTCGAAGACCGAATCGGCCTCCGAGAGGTCTGCGAGGCTGAACAGGACCGCCGGGTCGAAGTCCGCGCGCACGTCCGTCCGGAGGTGATCGATCTCCACGCCGTTCGCGACGGCGTTGATCGTGATCCCGACGTTGATGCAGGCGGCGAGCGCGGACAGCGCGGCCTCGACCGGCTCCAGCCGATCGGTCGCGCCCACCCAGCCGCCGGCGTCCAGGACCTCCTTCCAGCCGCCGTAGGGGAGGGTGTACTCCCTGGTCTCGCGAGAGATGGTCTCACCGCCGAGCTGGTAGCTGTCGATCTTCGCAAGGCTGTGCGCGGCCGTCCCCTCGTAGGTGGCTGACGCTCCGAGCCCCAGCTGGACGTCGTCTGGGTTCTCGGCGGCGTGTTCGGCGAACGCCGCGAGCGTCTTGAGCTCTACTCCCTGGTTGATCCGTGTGTCTCCGGTCATGGTCGTTCGGTGCCTCCCGGCAGGAGATTCGTGGGGGTCGACGTACTGGTAGCTACTCTGTGACGTTCGGGCGGCCACTGCAGAACGGGCGACGCTCGAACGAATGCCAGGACGTGCCTCCTCGGCACCGACTGCGTCGACTGCACTGACTGCACCGACAGCATCGACTGCACCGGCAGCATCGACTGCACCGACAGCATCGACTGCACCGGCAGCATCGACTGCACCGACAGCATTGATTGCATCGGCTGCACTGACTGCACCGACTGCATCGATCAACACGACGCCCTCAGTTGGGGCCCGTTTCCAGTGGTCTCCCGTGAATAGAACAGCGTGTCCGCGAGCGGCGGGTCGGCGGTTCGGCGGTTGGTCGGCTCCTCACTGCGCGAGGGCGTCGATCTCGGGTGGCCGGGCCTCCCGTTCGTAGACCGCGTAGATCGACTCCGCCCACTCGCGCGCCACGGGCGTGTCGCTCTCGACCAGGACCTGGACCGTCCCGCAGTTCTGCTCGTAGCAGCAGACGACGACCAGCTCGTCGAGGAGCCCGACCCCGTAGGGGGGCAGGTCGTCGTGCTCCAGCACGGTGAAGTTCTCCCGCCGCATCGCCGCGCGGCTCCGGTCCGGGTACGTCGAGACGAAGTACTCGGTGCACCGCGGGGGCTCGATCGTCGTCGCGTCGATCCCCTCCTCGAGCAGTCCCAGGAACACCTCCAGGCACGGCTCGAAGAGGGCGACCTCGGACCCGAGGAACCGGATCTCGTCGGCGTCCCGGAGCACCGACTCGAAGCGGTTCACCGGGGCGTAGGGGTCGTCGGCGTCCGCGACGGTCACGGTCGTCTCCATCCCGGGATCGAGGGCGAACTCGCCGGTCTCGTCGGGGAGCTGGTTCCAGACGTCCCGCAGGGTCAGCTCGGTCTCGAACCGGTCGATCACGTCCGTCATCGACGACGCGACGAACTCGCCCAGCGCCGTCGCCTCGTACCGGCGGCCGGTCCGTCGGACCCAGTTGCGCGTCTCGAACGCACGCAGCGTCCGCCGGATGGTCGACGCCGACACCCCGGTCAGCTCCCCCAGCGCCGCCCGGCTCCGGGGCCGGTCGGCCACCGCGACGAGCGCCTGCACGCGGTGTTCGGATCGGACGAGGTACGCCACGTCCTCGATCGACCGGACCGAGTTCCGCGGCCCGACGCTATCGAGTACCGACACGGTCACCTCCCTGGCGTCCCCGGACCTCGGGGTCCTGGCCGGGGACGACCGTGATGCGGCCGTCACCCCTCAGGACCCAGCCGTATCCCGGGACGGTATCGGGCACGTCGCCGTCTTCGGAAACGTTGCTGGGAGTCATGGCGTGCGTCTCAGGTCGGTTTGTCCGCCCGAAGCGAGATGCTCTTCACGCCGTAGGTCTGGCACGCGTTGGCTGCCTGCTCCGAGATGAACTCGTAGCCGTCGTTCACGCGTACCTGCCCGAACTCGAAGCCGGCGTCCTCGACGAGCGAGGTGTAGCTCTCGGCCTGCTCGGCACCGCCGATGCAGGCCGCCCAGAGGTCCGCGTCGTTCTTGATGCGCTCGGGCAGCTGTCGCTCGCTGACGATGTCCGAGATCGCGAGCCGACCCCCGTCCCGGAGGACGCGGTTCGCCTCAGCGAACACGCGGTCCTTCTCGGCCGAGAGGTTGATGACGCCGTTCGAGATCACGACGTCGAACGTCCCGTCGTCGAACGGGAGGTCCTCGATGCGTCCCTGCCGGATCGACACGTTGTGGAACAGGTTCTCGTCGGCGAGCCGGCGGGCCTTCTCGATCTGCGCCTCGGTCATGTCGACGCCGGTGACCGTCCCGGTCTCGGTGACGTGGATCGCCGCGACGAATAGGTCCGTCCCCGAGCCGCTCCCGAGGTCGAGGACCGCCTCGCCGGGCTCGAGGTCCGCAAGCGCGAACGGGTGGCCGACCCCCGCGAACGACTCGATCGCGGCGTCCGGGACGTACGCGAGCACGTCCGGATCGTAGCCGAGCCGCTCGGCCAGCTCGCGTCCCGTCTCGAAGTGGAACTCCCCGTCGGCGGTCTCCGCGACGTCCCGGTACATCGACTTGACCTCCCGCTCGAGTTTCTGCGTGTCGAGTGCGTCGGTCATCGCGAGCCCTCCACGAGGTGGGCGGTGCCGCGCCGCCGCACATCGGGTGCCTGGTCGTTCGTTCCTGTCTGCTGTACTCCGTCGAATCCGATCTTCCTTGGCATTGTGGTTCCTCCGTTAGCTGGCCAGCGCCGCCCGATACACGTCCCCGCGGGTGTCTGCAGGCCGTCGTGTGGCTCGTCCGTTGCGTGGGTCGGCCATTGTGTGGCCGGTCTGTGGCGTGGGTCGGCCGTTGCACCGTCGGGCCGTCGCGTGGGTCGACCGTTGCGTGGGCCGTCCGTCGCGTGAGCAGTCAGTTGCGTGGGTCGTGTGTTCGACACGTGCTGGCCTCCGGATGGGATCCGTCCCATCCACTCTGGGGTGACACGGGGTTTCCCCTGGGTGTGATAGCTAGGAGTACGCACGGGCCGAGCCAACACACACTCTAGCTATGCAGACACCCGACCAACTGACCGCAGTCAGTATCTATCAGGATCCATCTCGGAACCGCTGAATCGACCGGGAGACTTCCGTCACCATCGATGGACCTCAGTGACCCGGTTTGAGGACTCGCCACATGACGCTCGGACGGAACAGTGAGGTCGGTCGTTCCTCCATGACGACGACACGCATGAAGGCGTCGGCCAGGCGACCGTCGGTGTGGGCCTTGCGGTTCAACCTGGCGATGTACCGGTTCAGGAGATCCGTCCCCACGGGTTTCTGGCCGGTCGTCTCCGAGAACCGGAAGTCGTTACCGACGGCGATGTTCCACGCGTCGTCCACGACCTGCTGGATCCGCTCGAAGAATCGGAGTGCGAGCTCGTCACCGCCGTCCGTGGCCAGCACATGGTGTAACTGGACGGCCTCGAGTGCAGCCACCGACATCCCCTGGCCGTAGACCGGGTTGAAGCTGGCGATCGCATCACCGATGACGACCAGCCCGCCGGGAAACCGCTCGAGGTCCTCGTACCGACGCCTGAGGTTGGACGGGATCGGGTACGTGTAGATATCCTCGGAGACCCGATCATGTTCTTCGAGGATGCGCGTGACGGCGGAGACGGGAAGACTGGCGGCATACTCGCGATAGCCCTCCGAATCGCTCGGCGGATGATCACCGTGCATCCCGGCCAGCGTCACCAGCCACCGCCCGTCCTCGATCGGGAAGACCGCGCCCCCGCGCTTGCGGGGCGCGTCGGGCAGTGCCAGAAGCGTCCGTTGATCGTCAGGGGGCCGCTCGAGGACGGTCGTACTGTACGCCAGATCGATGTATACTTCGTCAGTGGGCGGGGGTGCATAGCCGTGGTTTTCGAGCCACGCTGGCGTCCGGGACGTTCGACCGGTGGCATCCACGACTAACTCGGCAGGGATCTCCCGTTCGTCAGCCCCGGTTCGGACGGTGACGCCCGTGACGGTCGCCCCGTCGTCGTCGAGGAGGTAGTCGACGAAGTGACACCGGTCTCGTATCGTGACACGATCGAGCGAGGCGACCCGTCGCCGAGTGACCTGCTCGAACATCGGTCGACTCGCGCTGTACTGCTGTATGCGATTCGGCCCGTGTGCGAGGAAGTCCCCGTTATCGTATATCTCGACGTCGCTCGCGAGATCGATCACTAGCGCGCCGGCCTCCGTCAACTCCTCGCCGTAACCGGGGAAGAGGTCCTCCAGCGTCTCCCGTCCGGCCTTCTGCATCACGTGGATGTGACGCGCCTGAGGCGTCCCCCGCCGAACGCGTGCGTCGTCGGGAAGCCGATCCCTGTCGACGAGCGTGACCGTCTCGAACCGATCGACCAGGACCCGGCTAGCGAGCAGGCCGGCCATGCTCGCCCCAACGACCACTGCGTGGCCCCGCTTCCCGGTGATCCGATCCGGATCGTATGGAGGGACGGTCGCCAAGGTCATCGGGCGGCTCCCGATGCTGTCCGTCTGGTGTGTCCTCTCGGGAGTACGCGCTGACCCGCCGACGAGCGGATCGGGACTGTCATCACGGTCTGGCCTCGAGTACGAGGTTGAACGGCGTCTCGGCCGCCCGGCGGACCTGCGTAAACCCGCCCTCGGTGATCACCTCACGGAGACGCGCTTCGCCAGCCTGTGCCCCCAGTACGGGATCGCCACCCTGCGCGAGCGAGTTCGGGACACACGCGAGCGTCGAGGCGCAGTAGAACGCCCTTCCCACCGGGTTCAGGTTGTCCTCGATGCGATCGCGGGCGTTGGGCTCGACCAGCATCCACACGCCGTCGTCGCCGAGCGTCTCTCGAACGTGTGCCGCCACGCCGACCGGATCACCCATGTCGTGATACGCGTCGAACATCATCACGAGGTCGTAGTCCGCCCCGTCGTACTCCTTCGCCGTCGCCACCTCGAAGCTGATACGGTCCGCAACGCCAGCGTCTTCGGCTCGCTCGCGGGCCACCTCGATCGATCCCTCGTGGTAATCGATGGCGACGAACGCCGAGTCAGGGTAGGCCTCGGCCATGATGATCGTCGAGGCACCGTGCCCACAGCCGACGTCGGCGACGCGGGCACCCGCCCTGAGCCGCTCGTCCATTCCATCGAGCGCGGGAATCCACTCGTCGACGAGATTCGTCGAATAGCCGGGCCGGTAGAAGCGCTCGGTGCCGTGACAGACGTCCTCGTCGTGCTCGTGCCAACCCAGACCCTCGCCGGCTCGGAAATCGGCCTCGATCGCCGAGAGGTTCTTCTGATAGCCTCGCAACCCCTGGAACCCGCCCGCGATGAACGCGGGACTGTCTTCGTCGGCCAGCAGTGCCGCCTGCTCGGGGGTGAGGCTGTAGCGACCCGTCTCGGGATCGAAGGTGACGTATCCCCCTGCCGCACCCGCAGCGAGCCACTCGGCGACGTACGGGTCGACGGTGTCGGTCCGCTCGGCCAACTCGTCGGGCGAGAGCGGGCCGCCGTCGGCCAACGCCTCGTAGAGTCCGAGCCTGTCGCCGATGACGACCAATGGCGCGTAATAGGCCGCTCCGAGCTCGTTGACGGCCATTCCCACGAGTTCGTCCAATCGTTCCTCGTCGATCGGATCGTCCGCGGTTCTCGGGAGTGCCATGCAGCTATCGCGACGAGGTCTGCGACCATCAGACTATTTCGTGCAATATTGCACGGCGTGCAAACGGCACGAACTGCTCGCGGACCGGTGTTCCCAGCCCTGCCTCGTCGATCGGACGTGCCTCCTGACGGTGCCGCTCGAAGACCGAGTCGAAGACACGGTCGACTACCACGAATTCGATGCCGTCGAGATGGTCACGGATGGTGGGTACGTCGTGGGTTGAACGCTCAGGCCGATATCCAATACGCATCGCACGAGCTGTGCTCTCTCATGATCGCGAAACTCTCCGATTGTGGAAGACAACGCAGGAAGAGAAGCGACCGACGCGTCCCGAGAACGAAGCGTTCAGTCGCCCATCAGAACGCACCGTGTTCTGCTGACGCAGTAGAAAGCCGACACAACACATGCGAATTTGGCGAAATAATTATGGGTCCTTACCGTTCGGTTTCGAGGGTCAGACCACAGTAATAACCTAGTTTTGCAGTAACGTTAAATAATAGTTACTTGTCTCCCCGTCTATGACCATGCAGGTAGTCCTTGCAGGGGTTGGGAGAGGGGCGAACGACGCGCACGCGACGACTACGAGAGGTGTCTTGTGTGACTGCTGAACGGTCGGACGGTAAGCCGAGCCGTCGGTCGCTCCTCCGCACCATCGCTGTGGCGTCGGGGAGTGTCGCATTGGCTGGGTGTACCATCGATATCGGAGACGATGGGGTCGCGATCGACTTTGGGTCTGACGACGAACCCACCGATGAATCCGGGAGCGACGAGTCGGGGACGCCCCAGGAAAACGACGACGGCGACGACCAGGAAGCCGAGGAAGACGAAGAAGCCGAGGAAGACGAAGAAGCCGAGGAAGACGAAGAAGCCGAGGAAGAAGAAGAAGCCGAGGAAGACGAAGAAGCCGAGGAAGACGAAGATGACGTGGACCAACTGTCTTTCAGCGAAGACTGTATAGGGGTCGACCCGACGAACCTGTCGATCGACGAGATAAGCGGCGGGCGCTGGCGGGTCAGCTCCGGAAGCATCGGCCTCCTCGTGTTCGACGAGGAGGAGAACGCCGAGAAGAGCAAGG
>SLIW01000345.1 GCA_007135435.1 Natronomonas sp. | reverse complement strand
GCGGTTCGACGTCGGGTAGCGCTCCCGTCGCAGCCGTCGCAGACGATTCAGCCTTCACAGCTGTCACAGCCGTCGCACCCGTCACACCTGTCGGACCTGTTCGGGACCGGAACCGAAACTAGAACCGAACCCGTAACATGAACCGGCAGCGGAAGCGGATGCAGAACCTGAATCGGGAGAGAACGAGTCTGGGCGGCCGCTCACTCCTCGATCCGTTCCAGCGCCGCCTCGAAGTGCTCGCGCCGGACGACGACCTCGTCGGCGCGCGCCTCGGCGTCCGCCGGGGCGACCTCGGCGGCCACCTCGCGGATCGCGCGCATCGAGGCCTCGCGGACGAGGGCCTCGAGCTCGGCGCCGGAGAAGCCGTCGGTCGTGGCGGCGATCCCGTCCAGGTCGACGTCGTCCGCGAGGGGCGTGCCCCGGGTGTGGACCTCGAGGATCACCCGACGGGCGTCCTCGTCGGGGGCGGGGACCTCGACGTGGGTCTCCAGGCGGCCGGGGCGGAGCAGCGCTGGGTCCAGGACCTCCCGGCGGTTCGTCGCGGCCAGGACGACCAGGTTGGGGTTGTCCGCCAGACCGTCGAGCTCGGCGAGGAGCTGGGAGACGACGCGCTCGGACGTCTCGGTGGCGTCGCCGCGACCCCGGACACCCGCGATGGCGTCGATCTCGTCGAAGAAGACGATCGCCGGGGCGGCCTGCCGGGCGCGGTCGAAGACCTCCCGGACCGCCTTCTCGGACTCGCCGACGTACTTGTCGAGCAGCTCCGGCCCGGCGACGCTCACGAAGTTGACGTCGCTCTCGCCGGCGAGCGCCCGCGCCAGGAGGGTCTTGCCCGTTCCGGGCGGCCCGTAGAGCAGGATGCCCGAGGGCGGGTCGGTGTTCGTCGCCTCGAAGAGCGGCCCGTAGGTGAGCGGCCACTCCACGGCCTCCGTGAGGACCTGCTTGGCCTCCTCGAGGCCGCCGACGTCGTCGAAGGTCGCGTGTGGCGTCTCGGCGACGTACTCCCGCATCGCCGAGGGGTCCACGGCGGCGAGGGCGGCCTCGAAGTCGTCGCGTCTGACCTCCAGTTCCTCGCGGTCGTCGCGGTCGCGGAGCGCGCGCATCGCGGCCTCGGTCGTCAGCGCGTGGAGGTCGGCCCCGACGAAGCCGTGGGTCCGCGCCGCCAGGTAGTCGAGGTCGACGTCGTCGGCCAGCGGCATCGCCCGCGAGTGGACGTCGAGGATCTCCCGCCGGCCCCCCTCGTCGGGGGCGCCGATCTCGATCTCGCGGTCGAAGCGGCCGCCGCGGCGCAGCGCCGGGTCGATCGCGTCCACGCGGTTCGTCGCGCCGATGACGATGACCTGCCCGCGGGACTCGAGGCCGTCCATCAGCGTCAGCAACTGGGCGACGACCCGGGTCTCCATGTCGGCGTCGTCGTCGCGGGCGCCGGCGATGGAGTCGATCTCGTCGATGAAGACGACGGCGGGCTGGTTCTCGACGGCGCGGTCGAACGTCTCGCGGAGCTTCTCCTCGCTCTCGCCCTTGTACTTCGAGACGATCTCCGGGCCGTCGATGACCTCGAAGTGGGCGTCGACCTCGTTGGCCACCGCCTTCGCGATGAGCGTCTTGCCGGTCCCGGGTGGCCCATAGAGGAGCACCCCCGACGGCGGGTCGATCCCGAGCTTCCGGAAGAGCTCCGGCTCCGACAGCGGGAGCTCGATCATCTCGCGGACCTGCTCGAGCTCCTCGTCGAGGCCGCCGATGTCCTCGTAGGTGACGTCCGGCGCCGGCTCGGGCGGGCTCGTCGCCGTGGCCCCGCCCCCGGAGCCGTCGCCGTCGCCGTGTTCCGCGCCCGCTCCAGGACCGTCAGCCGATCCATCACGTCCTGTGGCCCCTTGGCCCCGTCCAGCCGTTGCCGTGCCGCCGGCGGCGTCACCCACACCGGTACCCGTGCTCGAACCGGTCCAGGCCCCGCTCCCGGCACCTGTACCGGTCCCCGCACCCGCCACGTCGCCGGCCTCCCGGACCCTGATCGTCGTCCGGTCGGTGACGCGCACCGTGCCGTCGGGGTCCGTCTCGGCGACGCTCGCCCGGATGCCGGCCCGCCCGAGGCGGACCTGCTCGCCGGCACGCAGCGGCCGGTCCCGGAGGTCGGCGGCGACCGCCTCGAGGAGGTCGTCGTCCGCCGCCACGGGTATCCGGACGACGACCCTGTGGGCCTCCTCGACGGAGACGGGTTCGACGCGGACCGTGTCGCCGATGTTCACCCCGGCGTTCGCGCGGGTCTCGGCGTCGATGCGGACGACGCCGTCCTCGTCGGCGGCCGGCCACACCTTCGCGACCGTCGGCCGCTCGCCCTCGACGACGACGGTGTCGCCGCTGAGGACGCCCAGCGCCCGCCGGGCGGACTCGGGGAGCCGCGCGACGCCCCTGCCGGCGTCGCGCTTCTCCGCACCCTTCACCGTCAGCGTGACCCGCCTGGTCATACCCTCACGTGGGGACCCGACGGTTTTTACCGTTCCGTCCGATCGATCGCTCGAGCCTCGGCCGGACGCCCAGGGGGGTGCCGGTCACGAGCGGTCCGGTCGGCGCCGCTTGTTGGGCCCAGATGACCGGACCGATCCAGGGAGCGCCGACCTGGTCAGGAACCGACCAGGTAGGGTACCGATCCGGACCGTCGCGAGCCAGCCGTGGGGGGCAAGCCCGCCTGCCCTGGGTCGGAGTAACGACTATACGTCCCGGTGGTCCAATACCCACCATGGTCGCGACCACCGAGCGGGACGGGGCGACGTGGTACGAGTGCGAGGAATGCGGCCTGATGTTCGACGACCGCGAGGACGCCCGCCAGCACGAGTCGAACTGCGACGCGGAGGGGCCCTCCTACATCCAGTGAATCCTCCCCGGCGGAGCGCGGGCCCCCTCGACCGCCGAATTCTGTTATGCTGGACGGGAGCCACGTTCGAGGCGCCGGTGCCGGCCAGGGTCACCCGCTCCCGGCGCCCATCGTCCGCCGGACCTTTCGACCGGCAGTCGCCCCCGTGCATATATACCACCGGTCCCAATGGGTAGGGCGTCACCCATGAGACCCCCGCCGGACCGGTGTCCCAACCCCGAGTGTGCGAACAGCCTCGGCGGCCCCTTCGAGCGATCGCAGTACGAACGGGTCGGCGACGAGTGGCACTGCCGGGAGTGTGGGTACGTCAGAGAGGTGTAGTGCGGGCGACACGCGGTCGACGGAGACTGCCGCCCGACACCGGACCCTCGACGACGGCCGGCTCCAAAGGCCCGCGGCCCCATGGCCTCACAGCCCAATGGTCCCGCTGCCCCACCGCCGCACGGTGGGTTCCGTTCGGGGAGGCGACCACTACTCGGGATTCTGTTGTTTCGAATACGACACAGGCTCAACCTCGTCCGGCCGCTACGACGGCACAGCACCGTTCCGCGCGTCCTCGGCACGTCACGTCAGAGGCGGTCGCGGTGCTCGGCGACCAGGCGCTCGGCTTCCTCTGGGTTCTGGGTCGCCCGCCAGCGAACGCGATCGCCGTCTCCGTAGGCGAGCGCCTCCTTGAGGCTGTCCCGAAGTGGCCCGTGGTCGACAGCGAGCACGTTCCCCTCGGCATCGCCGAGCTCGTAGACCCCGTAGCGGTCCGGCGCCCTGCCGACGGTCGCGCGCTCGAGCGGCTCCCAGGCTTTCCGGAGTGGCATCAGCTGGCACCCCCGGGGCGATCCGGCACGTGGTCGTCCTCGCGGGCCGGGTCGCCGTCCTCATCGGCGGTTTCGTCATCGTCCGACAATGCGTCCCCGTCCTCGTCGGCTAACTCGTCCGTGTTCTCGTCAGCGGACGGGTCCGTGTTCTCGTCGACCGTTGCGTCGACCAGCTCGTAGGAGGACTCGCTCACCTCGTCCTCGGCGAAGACGAACACCCGGCCACGGGCGACCTCGAGGTCGGCGGTCACCTCCACCCGGTAGGCGTCGTGGTGCCGGGCCTCCACCCCGGGGAAGAGCCCCACCTCCTCGCCGGGGTCGAGGATCACCCGTCCGACGCCGGTGGATTCGAGGACGTCGCCGTGGGTCGTCCGGTCGTTGACGTACACGAGCACGCCCTCGTCGCCCTCTGGCGAGGTGACCAGGACGTGGACGTCCTTGCCCGGGGGACAGACCACGGTCCCCTCGCGGGCCGCCGGCACGCCGTGGTAGAACACGGACCGCCCGTCGAGGTAGCGGACCTCCACCCCCTCGGGTTCGAGGGAGACGGGGAGCGTCCGCGGCGAGACGTCGCGTCGCTGGGTCATCGGCCACCGTTGGACGGCCGTCGGCAAAAGGGAGGCGGTCTCCGGCGCGGGGAGCAGGGCCCCATCACCGTCGGAGACCGGATTCTGGACCTCACAACGTGGGACGAGACGCCCCTAGTCGCCGTTCCAGGGGGCGGCGTCCGGGTCAACCACTCGCTCGCGGTCGTCGATGGCGTCGAGGCGGTCCCGCGCATCGGCAGTGAGGTCGACCTCACGTGCCGCGAAGTTCTCGCTGACGTGGTCGCCCCGTCCCTGGGGGATGGGCACGACGCCGCGGTCGAGCTGCCAGGCGATCGCGACCTGTGCCGGGGTGGCGTCGAGGTCGTCGGCGACCTCCGCGAGCATCGGGTGGTCGAGGATGTCGCCCTGGGCGAGGGGGGAGTACGCGACCAGGTGGTGGTCGGTCTCACTGGCGATCTCGAGCAGCTCGGTCTGCGGCAACAGCGGGTGTGACTCCACCTGGTGGGCGAACACCGGCGACTCGAGGAGCTGTCGCGCCTCGCGGAGCAGCGCCGGGGTGAAGTTGCTGAGGCCGACGTGCCGGGTCAGCCCCTCCTAGCGGACCTCGTCGAACGCCGGGAGCGTCGCCTCTGCCTCGTAGGCTCGCATCGGCCAGTGGACGTACAGCAGGTCCACGGACTCGACGCCGAGTCGATCGAGGCTCCCGCGGGTCGTCTCGACGACCTCGTCCGGAGCCAGCGACCCGGGGTCGACCTTCGTCGCCAGGAAGACGTCCTCGCGGTCGACAGCCGACGCGGCCAGCGCCTCCCCGACCTCGCGTTCATTCCCGTACATCTGCGCGGTGTCGAGGTGTCGGTAGCCCACCTCGAGGGCAGTCCTGACGGTCTCGACGCACTCCTCCCCGTCGATGCCGGAGGTCCCCAGGCCGGGTGCGGGGAGCGATTCGGATGGCATACGGCGGCCGACGGTCGCCGGGGCCTTGTAGGTTGGGCGAGGGGTGCAGCTCTCGCCTTCTCTTATGGGGGTGGATGCAGGAGGTCGTCCCGTTCGTTCCTGCTCCCCCTGAATCACCACCGGGAACGGACCAGAGCCTGCGGTGATTCCTCACCAGATCTCGAATCGGCCATCGAGTCGCACCGGTCGCGCGTGGTTGCGCTAACCGCCACCGCTTAGTACTCACCGGCGCGAGTGTGAGGTGATGCGAGGTCGCGCCTCCGCCCCCGCGGCGGGCACCGTGTTGAACGCACTCGCCAACGGCTACGGCTCCGCGTTCGCCATCGACGCCGACACCGAGGCGACGGTCCACCTCGACGACTCGGGCGAGGTGACCGGCGAGGTCGCCGGCGAACCCGACGCGGACACCCGGCTCGTCGAGCGGTGCGTCGAACGCGTCCTCGAGGGCCACGGCGACGCAGCCACCGGTGGCAGCGTTCACACCCAGAGCGAGGTCCCGATGGCGTCGGGGCTCAAGTCCTCGAGCGCGGCGGCGAACGCGACGGTGCTCGCGACCCTCGACGCACTCGGCGTCGACGGGGTCGACAGACTGGACGCCTGTCGAATCGGCGTCGAGGCGGCCCGGGACGTCGGCGTCACGATCACGGGCGCGTTCGACGACGCGTCCGCGTCGATGCTCGGGGGGGTCACCGTCACGGACAATCGAGCCGACGAACTGCTCCACCGTGACCAGCCCGACTGGGACGTCCTCGTGTACACCCCCGATGAGCGGGCGTTCTCCGCGGACGCGGACGTCGCCCGGTGCGAGCGCGTGGCGCCGATGGCCGACGTGGTCTACGAGCTCGCGACCGACGGGGACTACGAACGGGCGATGACCCTCAACGGGCTCGCGTTCTGTGCGGCGCTGGGCTACCCGACCGAGCCGATCGTCGAGGGGTTACCAGACGCCGCGGTCTCGCTGTCGGGGACCGGGCCCAGCTACACGGCGGTCGGCGATCGTGCGACCCTGGAGTCGCTCGCGGAACGGTGGCGACAGCGGGAGGGAGACACATGGTTGACACGGATACAGACGTCGGGGGCGACGACGGGGGCGACGACGGAATGACCGACGGCCACGATCGCCGAGAGACCAACGACGAGGGTGGGGAGGACCACGAGGATACGCGAGGAAACGGGGACTCGAAGGAGCGCGCCGACCCGGCGGAGATGGACCTCGACGAGCTCCGCGAGGAGATCGAGAGCCTCGACCGCGAGATCGTCGAACTCATCGCCCAGCGGACCTACGTCGCCGAGAGCATCGCCGCCGTCAAGCGCGAGCAGGGACTCCCGACGACCGACGAGTCCCAGGAGGAGGCCGTCATGCGGCGCGCCGGCGAGAACGCCGAGCGGTTCGACGTCGACGCCAACCTGGTGAAGGCCGTCTTCCGGTTGTTGATCGAGCTGAACAAGGTCGAACAGCGGGAGAGTAGGTAGCCGGAAATTCGCTTCTCCGGCCGTGTATTGCTGGTCGGGGGTGTATGCTTTCTTCCGGTCGCTGCGATACCCTTTGACGTGCGATCAGCAACGATCGGAAGAACACTCCCACGTGCGATCCAGCAAATAGTGCGACCCACACATCCAAATATCGCCCGGGGTAATACAGTACTATGGCCGAGCTCGCTACTGGCATCGACCAGGACCCGGAGAAACAGGG
>SLIW01000167.1 GCA_007135435.1 Natronomonas sp. | reverse complement strand
TGACGCACACCGGCGGCCCGCCGGCCCCCGACCGAGTCGTGGGGAGCCGGAGCGGCCGCCGCGGAGGCCCTCCGTGGGGATGCACCCTCCTCCCGTCGTCCCGAACGAGCGATGTCTCCGACCGCTGCGGTCGTTCTGGTCGCTCAGGTCGCTCTGATCGCTTCCGATCGTACAACTCGCTCCGTCTGGTCGCTCCGGTCACTCCGCTCGCCCCGCTCACTCGAAACCCGCGGACCGCCCGCCGCCGGGATCACGCCAGCCGTCGAACGGGCCCGCCAGGTACCGGTCAGAGGAAGTCGCCCGCGGCGAGCCGCTCGACGCCCTCCCGGAGGCGGGCCTCGCTCGCGGCGTACGACAGCCGCGCGAACCCGGGCGTCCCGAACGCGCTCCCGGGGACCGTCGCGACGTGGGCCTCCTCGAGGGCGGCCTCGCACCACGCCTGGTCGTCGCCGTCGACGGGGAGCATGAGGTAGAAGGCCCCGTCGGGGACCGGCACGTCGACGTCGTGGTCGGCGAACAGCTCGACGAGCATGTCGCGCCGCGACTCGAAGGCGGCGCGCATCTCCTCGACGGCCTCGTCGGTGTTCCGGAGCGCCTCGACGCCGGCGTGCTGGACGAAGTGCGTCGCCGAGGAGACCGAGTGGGAGTGGAGCTTCCCCGCCTGCGCCACGAGGTCGGCGGGCGCGGCGAGGTAGCCCAGCCGCCAGCCGGTCATCGAGTAGGCCTTCGAGAAACCGTTGACCGTGACCGTGCGCTCGGCCATCCCGTCGAGTGTCCCGAGCGAGGTCGGCTCGACCCCGTAGGTGATCGCCTCGTAGATCTCGTCGGAGACGACCGTCACGTCGTGGTCGACCGCGAGGTCGCGGACGCCCGCGAGCGCCGCGTCGCCGAAGACCGCCCCGGAGGGGTTCGACGGCGAGTTGACCACCAGGAGGGCGGTGTCGTCGGAGACCGCCTCGGCGAGCTCGTCGAGGGCGGGCTCGAGCTGGAAGCCGTGCGCCGAGAGGTCGACCCGGGAGAGCGCGCCGCCGGCGAGCTTCGCCATCGCCTCGTAGCTCACCCACGCGGGGTCGAGGAGCACGACCTCGTCGCCCGAACCCCCGCCGGCCCCGCCGGCCCCTCCGTCGATGAGCGCCTGGAACGTCTCGTAGAGCGCCTGCTTGGCGCCGGGCGTGACGATCACCTCGTCGGCGTCGTACGCGAGGCCGTCCGCCGCGAGCTTCTCGGCGATCGCCTCCTTGAGCGCCGGGATGCCGTTCGAGGGCGCGTAACCCGTGTGGCCCTCGTCCATCGCCCGCTTGCCCGCCTCGACGACGTTCGCTGGCGTGGGGAAGTCCGGCTCGCCCACCGAGAGGTCGACGACGTCCACGCCGTCGGCCCGCAGCCGCGAGGCGAGGTTGCTGATGGCGAGCGTCGCGCTCGGTTCGACCCGTTCGACGCGGTCCGCGAAGTCCATGGTCATCTCAGGCGTCCTCCGTGGTGTCGGTGATCTGTCTCATATCAGTCGTCCTCCATGATCTCGGCCGTCTCGGTCACGTCAGTCGTCCTCCGTAGTGTCGGCGACCTCCGGGAGGTCCCTCGCGAGCGAGATGGCGCTCTCGACCGCCCGCGCGCCGTAGTCGACGCGCGCCTCGGCCTCCGCCTGGCTCATCCCCGGGCCGATGATGCCGAGGCTGACCGGCGTGTCGCGCCGCAGTGAGACGTCGGTGAGCCCCTGGGCGGCCGCGTCGGCGATCACCCGGTCGTGGTCGGTGTCGCCGGTGACGATCGCGCCGAGCACGGCGACGGCGTCGACGTCCGCGCGACGGGCCAGCCGGTCCGCCGCCAGCGGCGCGTCGTAGGAGCCGGGCACCTCGACCGTCTCGACGATCTCGGCGCCCGCCGCGGCGGCCGCCTCCCGGCCGTGTTCCTCCATCTCCTGAGTGACGGCGCGCGCGTCCTCCTTGGCGAACTGCGCGACCACCAGTCCGAGCGATACCATACGTCCGTGTCCGTGAGGGCCGCTAAAAGGTGTGCCGAAAGAACCGGCGTTTGCAGGGGAGGCCCCGGCGGGTTCCCGTGGGCACTCGACGACGCAGGCCGGCAGCCGACGGCACAGGTCGACAGGACCTCGCCTTACCGTGAGCTGCCGTCCCAGCGTGAGCCGCCGTCCCGTCGTGTGCCGCCATCCCATCGCGAGCCGCCGTCCCACCGTGAGCCGCCGTCCCAACGTCATCCGCAGCCCTCCCTCAGTCCTCGGGCCGGCTTCGGGCGCGACGGCACCGCTCGAGCCACTGCGCCTCGTAGGTCTCGGGTTCGAGCACCCGGCCGCGGAGATCCGCGACGCTCTCGACATCGGCGTCTCGACACCAGTCGACGCACTCGAGGTACAGCCCGAAGTCGTACGCCTCGCGGATCTCCCGGTCGCGCTCGATCCGGAGCGTCTCCGCCCCGGCGAGGTACGCCGCGAACGCCCGGGTGTGACCGTCCGAGAGGTACCACCGGCCGTCGTGCTCGAAGGCCGGTAACGACCCGTGGTTCGGCTCGTCGAAGTCGAACCACTCGAGGACGCGCCGGAGCTTCTTCGCCGAGAGGTACAGCTGCGTGGGGCGGACGTCTTCGATGGGGAGGGTTCGTGCGCTGGTCACGATTCCTGAGGGGCGGGTGGTCGTCTGCTGGTCGCGAGGCCGCCTCCTGCGGGCAGGGAGGTGGTCGTCGGGGAGTCTCGGGGACGATCGCCAAGTGTCTTCTCCCGTGTGATGCCGGCCGAGACGAGTGACGGGCGGCCGTGAGCCGGCCAGTGCCTACCCTCCACGACGACCGGAAGTGTTCTTACGACCGGCTGACAGCCATCGACCGATGGACGTGCGTCGTGACCGGGTCGTGCAGGCCGTCGTCGGGCTCTCGCTCCTGGCGCTCGCGGTGCGGCTGGTCGACCTCGGGGGACGGGTGGCACACTGGGACGAGGCCCGCGTCGCCTACTGGATCGTCGAGTACGGCCAGACCGGCGTCCTGTTCTACCGGCCCGTGATTCACGGCCCGTTGCTGAAGCTCGTGAACGCGCCGCTGTTCGACCTCCTCGGCGCGACGGACGCCGTGATGCGGCTGGTCCCGGCCCTCGCGGGCGGCCTCCTCCCCCTGACCGCGCTGCTGTTCCGCCACCGGCTCCGCGACGAGGCGGTCGTCGCCCTGGCGCTCCTGCTCGCGCTCAATCCCGCACTGCTGTACTACTCGCGGTTCATGCGCAACGACGTCCTCGTGGGCGCCTTCTGCTTCCTCGCGTTCGCCTGCCTCGTCCGTGCGGTCGACCTCGACGACGGCCGGTACCTCCTCCCCGCGGCGCTGGCGCTGGCGCTCGGCTTCGGCGCGAAGGAGAACGCCCTCGCCTACCTCGCCGCGTTCGTCGGCGCCGCGGGGTTGCTCCTCGGCCACCGGCTGGTGTACGCCACGCTCGAGTGGCGTGCCGCCCGTGACGGTGCAACAGGTGGCAACGATGACACCGCCGATGACGATCCAGCTGCCAGTGGAGGTGCCACCGCCGGAGACGATCCAGCCGCCGCCGGCAACCGGCCACCGGGAGACGATCCCCTCGACGTCCTCCGGGAGTACCTCGCCTGGGGCGTCGGAGGCCTCGTCCGGCACGCCCGCACCGTCGCCGCGAGCGTGGTCCTCTTCGTCCTCGCGATCACCTACATCTACGCTCCTCGCGGCGGGATGCCCTCTCAGGGGCTCTACTACCGATCGTGCATCGGCTACGACGGCGCCTTCGACGTCGCCGCCCAGCCGACGCTCGGCGAGGCGCTGGTGAACCCGCTGCTCCTCCCGCGTCTCGTGGTGTTCACCGTCGGCTCGACCGCCGAGCTGTACGCCTGTCAGTGGGTCCTCCCGCGGACCGACGACCCCAACCCCTACCTCGAGTTCCTCACCGATACGGCGCTCACGACCGTCGAGTCGTCCGCCGCCCTCGTCGTGCTGGCCGTCGCGGGCTTCGGGACGACGATCCTGGCCGCTCGGGTCCCCGACCGCCTGCCGGACGACCTGGTGACGTTCTGCTTCTACTGGGGCGCCGCCTCCGTGGCCGGCTATCCGTACATCGCCGACATCGGCGGCGCCTCCTGGCTCGTCGTCCACGTGGTCCTCCCGCTGTCGGTCCCGGCGGCGTACGCCTTCGGTGGCCTCTACCGCTGGGGCCGCGCGGCGCACCGCGACGACGACCTCCGGCGCGCCGCGCTGGCCGTCGCCATCGCCGTGGTCCTCGTGGGGTCGATGGCCTGGACGGGGTACGCGACCAGTTTCGCCGACCCGAAGTCCCCCGACAACACCCTGGTGCAGTACGCCCAGCCGTCGGGGGACCTCGAGCCGACGCTCGCGGACATGCGCGCGCTCGCGGCCGAACACGAGGGCACGGACGTCGTCCTCTACGGCGAGCACCTGTACAACCCGGTCGACGAGGAGCTCGAGCGGCGGCCGACCTGCTCGAACTGGTTCGCCGCGCTCCCGCTGCCGTGGTACTTCGAGGCGGGCGAGATGGAGGTCGACTGCGCACCGGACGAGGAGGCCCTCGAGGGGGCCCTCGCCGACGATCCGCCGGTCGTCGTCGCCCACGCGAACGAACGCCAGGCCGTCGACGACCGGATCGACGACCGCTACGATGACCGGGTCTTCCTGATGCGGACGACGGACACGCCGTTCGTCTTCTACGTGGACGAGTCGCGACTGGACTAGCGCCGGGGATCGGTGGCCGCCCTCCACCGACCACGACAACGCACCACTCGAGCGGCACTCGAGACAGACTGATGGACTGACCGCCTCCCCGCTCCAGAATGGGAACTTACACGGCCCCGCACGGCCCACCACTGTCCATGAAGCACACTACGCCGGCGGCCACCGTCGGCGTCGTCGGCGGTGGGCAGCTGGGCAGGATGCTCGGCGAGGCGGCCGGCCCGCTCGGCGTCGAGGTCGTGGTCTCCGACCCGACGCCGGACTGTCCTGCCGCGCCGGTCGTCCGCGACCAGGTCGTCGGCGACTTCGACGACGAGGCCGCGATCAGGGAACTGGCCGAGCGAGTCGACGTCCTCACCTACGAGATCGAGCTGGCCGACCCGGACGCGCTGGCCCGCGTGAGCGAGGAGACGGGCACGCCGGTCCACCCCGACCCGGACACGCTGCGGATGATCCAGGACAAGCTGGTCCAGAACCGCGCGCTGGAGGACGCCGGCGTGCCGGTCCCCGCGTTCCGGCGGGTCGACGACGCGGCCGACCTCCGCGCGGCCGGGGAGGCCCTCGGCTGGCCCCTCATGCTGAAGGCGCGCCGCGGGGGCTACGACGGTCGCGGGAACTTCCCCGTCGAGTCGCCCGACGAGACCGCCGCCGCGATGGAGCGCCTGGGACGCCCGGCGGTCGCGGAGGAGCTCGTCGACTTCGAGCGAGAGCTCGCCGTCATCGGCGTCCAGGGCGACGACGAGGTCCGCGCGTTCCCGGTCACCGAGACCATCCAGGAGGAGGAGATCCTCCGGGAGATGGTCTCGCCGGCCCGGACCGACGAGGCGGTCCGCGAGCGCGCTCGCGAGGTCGCCCTCGAGGTCCTGGACGTCCTCGAGGGGCGAGGCGTCTACGGGATCGAGCTGTTCGAGGTGCGCGAGGCGCGAGGCGCCTCGGATAGTGCGAGCGGGGAGCGGAGCGACCCGCGAGTCGACGGGGGGATCCTCGTCAACGAGATCGCCCCGCGCCCGCACAACTCCGGCCACTGGACGATCGAGGGGGCGCGGTGCTCGCAGTTCGAACAGCACGTCCGCGCGGTGCTCGGGTGGCCTCTCGGCGCCGCCGAGCGGCGGTCGCCCACGGTGACGGCGAACGTCCTCGGCGACGTCGACGAACCGCGGGAAGCCAGGCTGTCGGGGATCGAGGCGGTGCTCCGGACGCCGGAGGCGTCGCTGCACTGGTACGGCAAGCGCGAGGTCCGGCCGCTACGGAAGATGGGCCACGTCACGCTGGTCGACGACGGGGACGCCGACGTCGACGCCGACGTCGACGCCGACGTCGACTCACTGCTGAGGCGGGCGCGGGAGCTGCGCGAGGGGTTGACGTTCCGCTAGCCGGTGCCCTCGACGGTCGGGTGCGTCCTCGATGGTCCAGATCCGCCGTCGACCCCGGTGCTCGAGTGCGTGACCCGCGCTCGCGACCGGTCCCGTTTTGTCGCCCGAGGCGTACTGTCGGGTGATGCGGCTCCCTGACCGAGACGACACCGCGCGCCGGACGTTCCTCGGGACGCTCGTCGCTGGCGTCGCGGCGGGAACCGCCGGCTGCATCGGGGGCTCCGACGACGACGGTGCCGATGACGCTGGCGATGACCGGGATCACGATCACGACGACCACGCAGAACACGACGATCAGGGGGGCACGGGCGACGCAGACGCAGCATTGGCCGACCACCCGGGCGACGAGCCGATCGATCCGCCGTCTGACCGCCGCTGTGACGGCGTCTGCGGCATGGTGGTCGAGGAGTACCCCGAGTGGGACGCCCAGGTGGCCCACGCGGACGAAACTGGTGCGTTCTTCTGTTCCGCCGGGTGCATGGTCGGGTATTACATCGACCCGCCGGCACTGGACGGCTCCGAGGCGGCCGTCGTTGGCGTATGGGTCTCCGCGTTCGACGACGGTGTCCTTATCGACGGCACCGAGGCCTCCTACGTCCTCGACGACGATTTCGAGCGGATGGACGAGCCCATGGGACTCAACCCCCGGCCGTTCGCCGACCGGGAGGACGCGGTCGCCTGGGCGGAGGAGACCGACGGCCTCTCGGCGGACGACGTCGCCGGCCTCGAGGCGTTCGACTTCGAGCTCGCGGACATGTATCGGCCGGGGCGCGTTCCTGAGTAACGTGAATGCGCTGCCGAACGGTTCGCATCGGAGCCAGTCGGCCGGTTACTCC
>SLIW01000332.1 GCA_007135435.1 Natronomonas sp. | reverse complement strand
CTCCGCGCCGGCGGCCGGCCGCAGTCGTCCGGGTGGCCGCCGGTGGCTCGTCAGGTCACGCAGGCGGTTGCCTCGTCCTGCTATAAGAACTCGGGGTGGCGACGCGGACGGGCTACCCGACGATGGCGGCTCCGATGGTCAGCGTGAGGATGCCCGTGCAGACGGTCAGCACGAGGGTCACGGCTCAGACGGTCAACTCGGGGATGGCGGCTCAGACGGTCAACTCGGGGATGGCGGCTCAGACGGTCAACTCGCCCTTCGGTCGCACGACCTCGACCTCGTCGGCGTCCGCGGTGTCGACGTCGAGGTGCATCGGCACGAAGTTCCGGCGCTCGAAGTCTCCGGTCTCCTCCGGCGTCCCGACGACGCACCACAGCTGGACGCGCTCGGGGCCGTGGTACTCGCCCTGGCGGGCGACGCTGAAGCAGAGCCACTCCTCCCCGTGGAGTTCGATGACGGCCCCCTTGCGGATCCCCGGGTCGCCGTGGATGATGAGGTGCTTCATGGGGCGCGTTTCGGCGGAACCGGGGTTAAGCGCTTCGAAGGGGATACCTCGACGCGCGTCCCCCGGTCTCGGTGATCGGACCCCGACGCGATACTGCCACCGGGGGAAACCAAACCCGTTTTAACCAGCGACGCGCTACCGGACGGTACTATGGAGATGCCACGCCGGTTCAACACGTACTGTCCGCACTGCGACACCCACAACGAGGTGGAGGTCGAGAAGGTCCGCGCGGGTCGCTCGTCGGGGACGAAGTGGGACGCCCGCCGAACCCGCCGAGGGAAGGCCGTCATCGGCAACGCCGGCCGCTTCTCGAAGGTCCCCGGGGGCGACAAGCCCACCAAGCGGGTCAACCTGAAGTACCGCTGCAGCGACTGCGGCAAGGCCCACCTACGCGAGGGGTGGCGCGCCGGTCGACTGACCTTCCAGGAGTGACGATGCCGGGGAACTTCGTCCGCGTCAGGTGCCCGGACTGCGAGAACGAACAGGTCCTCTTCGAGCGGGCCTCCAGCGCCGTCGACTGCGCCGTCTGCGGCTCCACGCTCGCGACGCCGGCCGGCGGCGAGGCGGACCTCCACGGCGAGGTCGTCGAGACTGTCGAGGCGCGGTAGGTCTCACCCCCCGAAGATACTCTTCTTCCGTCGATCCGGTTCGGCGGCTTCGATCGAGACGCCGTCCCCGCGTCGTGACCTGAAACCTGCAAGTTCACGCTGCGGACTTATGCCGGTCTCGAGCCAACCCGGACGACGCGGCCACCGACAGGATAACCGGCGTTCGGTATCGACCTTCGAGGAGGATTTGCACCTGCAGGCGCGGTCCCTTTCGCCGTAAAAACCGTATTCCTGCCCTGCCAGCGCCGCAGCCAGCAGCGACCGAAACCAGATAAACCATGGTAGACAACCAGGACGGAGACCCCTTCGACAGTCTCGGTACCGATCGACGGTCGTTCATGAAGACGGGTGCACTCGTCACCGGCGCCCTCGCGGTGGGCGGCACCACTGTCGGCACGATCGCCGCGCAGGAAGAGGACGACGATCCAGCGATGGACGACGACCACGTGCTGATGCTGTACCCCGACGCGGTGGAAAACACCGACGCCACGGTCGTCTCCGAGGAGATCGACTGGACCCCGTGGGAGGAAGACGATCCGGAGGTAGACGACGACGCCGAAGTAGACGACGATGAGGACGACGACGTCGGCATGGACGACGACGATGAGGACGACGACGTCGGCATGGACGACGACGATGAGGACGACGATGTCGGCGTGGACGACGATGATGAGGACGACGAGGATGACGATGTCGGCGTGGATGACGACGAGGACGACGACGTCGACGTCGACGAGGAGGAGGACGAGGAGTACCGTGCGCACCTCGTCCAGTTCGACTTCTCGCCGTCGCACGTCGCCGCCGTCTTCGTCCCGACGGACGCCGAGGTCCAGCAGGACGACGAGATCAGCCTCGGGGAGATCGAGGAGTTCCTCCGACGCCCCGGCGAACCCCTCGACGATCCCGGTGTCGACGACGAGGACGACGAGGACGACGAGGTCGACGTCGATGAAGACGACGACGACGACCTAGACGACGATGACGACCTAGACGACGATGACGACCTAGACGACGATGACGACGACGTCGGCGTGGACGACGATGATGAGGACGACGACGACGTCGGCATGGATGAACCGACCCCTGAAGAGGACGGCGAGGCGTTGCTCGTCCAGATCTCCCTCGACGACCCCGAGGAGGAACCGGCGGTCGACGACGAGGATGACGACGTAGATGTCGACGACGATGACGACGACGTCGACGTGGATGACGATGATGACGACGTCGACGTGGATGACGATGACGACGACGTCGACGTGGACGACGACGAAGAGGACGACGACGGCATCTTCAACGGCGACGATGACGACGAAGAGGACGACGACGGCCTGTTCTAGGCCGGCGTCGCCATCGCTCTAGGGGCGGTCGAATCCGGCCGCACCCGACTGCTCCCTGCCGTCCCCGGTCGATCGGCGTGGTCGGCCGCGGTAACGGTGCTTTTATTCTCGTCACGGGGGTAGCGATGGGTATGAAATACGCCGGCTGGCCCACACCGGGCGAACTCGTCGTCGGTCGGGTCGACGACATCGAGGACTTCGGCGTCTTCGTCGATCTCGAGGAGTACGAGGACAAACGCGGACTGGTCCACGTCAGCGAGGTCGCCTCCGGGTGGATCAAGAACGTGCGGGACCACGTCAACGAGGACCAGATGGTCGTCTGCAAGGTCCTCGAGGTCGACGAGGACGCCCAGCAGATCGACCTCTCGATCAAGGACGTCAACGACCACCAGCGCTCCGAGAAGGTCCAGGAGTGGAAGAACGAACGCAAGGCCGACAAGTGGATGGAGCTCGCCTTCGGCGAGGACGTCGACGACGAGACGTTTCGGCGGGTCGCGAACGAGCTCATCGACGCCCACGGCTCCCTCTACGCGGGCTTCGAGCAGACGGCCATCCACGGTCCCGAGGCGCTCGAGGGCGTCGACCTCGCCGACGAGGAGGTCTCGGCGATCGTCGAGACCGCCCGCGAGAACGTCTCGGTCCCCTACGTGACGGTGACCGGCTACGTCGACCTGGCGGCGCCCGGCGCCGACGGCGTCGAGACCGTCAGGGAGGCGCTGCGGGCCGCCGAGGGCGACGGCGAGGTCCCCGACGAGGTGGACCTGGACGTGACCTACGTCGGCTCCCCCGAGTACCGCATCAGGGTGAGGGCACCGAACTACAAGACCGCGGAGTCGGCCCTCGAGGCGAGCGTCACCCGGGCACGGGAGACCATCGAGGCGGCCGGTGGCACCGCCGGATTCCACCGCGAGCGGAAGACCGACGACGAGTGAGCGCCCCATCGGGATCGGGGGGCCGACGACGTGCGAGATGGAGTGCGAGGGAGTGAGATGACCTGAGATGAAGTCCGACATCCGGATCTGCGCGGCGTGGGAGGACGAACACGACCGACCGGTCTACACGCTGGGCGAGACGTGTCCCGCCTGCGACGGCCCTGCGGTGAACAGCGCGCCGGCCCCGTTCGACCCGGCGGACCCCTACGGGGAGTACCGACGGCGGGCGCGCCGTCGAGCGGAGGAGTGAGGAGCCGGCACGTCGGTCGACGGGGGTTGGGCGTGGCAAGGGGCTCGAGGGAACGGTGGCGCGCGGTGGTGCGGGGGGTCAGAACCGGCTCGCATGGGTGCGTCCCATCGGGAGATCGTGGAGGAGCCGTCGCGAGCAGGCCGACGACGACCCGACGGTGACCCGACGGTGACGCGACGACGACCCGACGGCGCCCCGATGGCGCCCCGACGACGACCGGACAGTGACCCGACGACGACCCGACGGTGGGTCGACACATCGCCGCGTTCTTAAGCGGGCGGGACGCGTCTGTGTCGCATGGACGCGTTCGACATCGAGACGCTGGCGGATCCGTCGCTCGAGTCGCCGGTGCTCGTCGAGGGCCTGCCCGGGGTCGGCCACGTCGGCAAGCTCGCCGCCGAGCACCTCCTCGAGGAGTTCGACGCGACGCTGGTCCGGCGGATCTACTCCGAGCACTTCCCCCCGCAGGTGACCGTCGAGGACGGCCGGACCACCCTCGCGTGCGCGGAGGTCCACGCCATCGGCGACGCCGACCGCGACATGCTGGTGCTCACCGGCGACCACCAGGCCGCCGACGGGCCGGGCCACTACCGCATCACCGGGGCGTTCCTCGACGTCGCCGACGAGTTCGACGTCGAGCGGATCTACGCGCTCGGCGGCGTCCCCACCGGCGAGCTGGTCGACGAGCCCAGCGTCCTCGGCGCCGCGACGTCGGCGACCCTCGTCGAGGAGCTCGAGGGCGTGGGGGTCGAGTTCCGCGAGAAGGAACCCGCCGGGGGCATCGTCGGCGTCTCGGGGCTCCTCCTTGGCCTCGGCGAGCGCCGCGGCTTCGAGGCGGCCTGCCTGATGGGCGAGACCAGCGGGTACCTCGTCGACCCCAAGAGCGCCCGCGCCGTCCTGGAGGCGCTCCAGGAGGCCGCCGACTTCGAGGTCGGCTACGAGGCCCTCGAGGACCGCGCCGAGGAGATGGAAGAGGTCGTCACGCGCATCCGGCAGATGGAGCAGGGCGCACCGACGGGCGACGAGGACCTCCGGTACATCGGCTGAGGGCCCCCGCTGGATCCGTCATATTTCCGACCGCGAGGGCCGACCCCGGGGGCAGACCCTGGGGACCGACGCCGGGTGGACCCCAAGGAGACCCGCCGTCGTCGACGTCCGCGTTCCGCGCCGACCCGGCGGCGACGTCGGTCCAACACCCTCTTACCGTCGACGGCGCTAGGTGCTGCACGAGGACGCTCATGCCACGCGAACCGGTCACCGAGGAGGTCGTCGCGCAGCTCCGCGACGTCCTCGAGTCGGAGATGCTCGACGACGACTACAACTACATGGGCGCCCAGTTCGCCGCCCAGGACCTGGGCCACGAGGAGCTGGCGGAGTTCGTCTACCGGGCCGACGCGGCTACGTACTACGAGGCGGTCCAGCGGGCCAAGGGGCGCATCGAGGACGGGTCGGCCTGATACGGACGGGTGTCCCTGTTCTCGAGACCGCAATTCGAGCCCCGGGTTTCAGCAATTGTCTTGAGGGACTCCGGTCAACGGGCGGTAAAGAATTCCGACCGTCCGTACGAGCCGCCGGCCGGCAACGCTTTTCCCCCGTAGTCCCTCGCGCCCGCATGGAGTTCGCGCCGCGGGACAGGGCGATCTACCTCCCGGCCGCCGACGCGCTGGTCTGTGCCGATCTCCACGTCGGCAAGGACGCGGCCTCGAACGTGGAACTGCGGCTCGGCGAGCACGAGGACCTCCTGGAGCGGTTCGGCGCGCTCCTGGAGCGGTACGAACCCGCCTCGACGATCGTCGCCGGCGACCTGCTGCACTCGTTCGGCAGCCTCCCGGCGGGCGTGCTGGAGACCCTCGACGGGCTCCATCGACGGGCCGCCGACGTGGGGTCCGAGTTCGTCGTGACGCCGGGGAACCACGATCCGTTGCTCGACGACGTCTGGGAGGGGCCGACCCGGGAGGAACACCGCATCTCGGTACCCACCGGCGATCCCGGGGGGGACCTCGACGTGGTCGTCACGCACGGCCACTCCCCACCGTCGCGCGACGCCGACTGGTACGTCGTCGGCCACGATCACCCGACCATCGAGATCGAGGGGACCCGCCGACCGTGCTACCTGTTCGGGACCGACCAGTTCGAGGGCGCGGGCGTGCTGATGCTACCGGCGTTCAGCCGCCTCCCCGCCGGGACCGCGGTGAACGGGATGCACGCGCGCGACTTCCAGTCGCCGCTGGTGACGGACGCCGCGGCGCTCCGGCCGATCGTCCGCGACGAGTCGGCGGACGAGACCCTCGAGTTCCCTCCGCTCGGCGAGCTCCGGCGGTTGCTGTAGGGCCGAGGCGTGGGACACTCGGCCGCGCCCGGGAGCCGTCTAGCGCGCGGCGAGTCAGGTTCTCCGTGAGTCTCGGTACTACGGAGCTTCGAGGACGGCCGTTGCCGCCCGTCGGCCGCTCTCGAGGGCGCCCTGGATCGACGACCACCTGGTGTAGTCGCCGGCGAGGAAGACCGGGCCGGCCGGCTCGTCGACGGCCGGCATCGACGCGCGGAAGCCCGGCGGCTGGGCGAACTGGGCGAACGAGACGCGGTCGACGCCGACCACCGCGAGGTCGCCGAAGTGGTTCTCCGGGTACCAGGCCTCGAGCGCGTCGCGGACCTCCTCGGCGAGCGCCGGGTCGTCGGCGTCCTGCTCGCCCAGGAACGTCGCCGAGAGGAGCTGCCGGTCGCCGTCGGCCGGGGCGTACTCGGGGGCGACGGCGCTCATCGGCGCGACGGTGTTCGGGCGGGCGTCGGCCGCGTTCAGCAGCAGTCGTCGGCCGGTGTCGAGCGACTGGTGGGCCGGCAACGAGCAGTGGACCGTCACGCACCCCCGCGCCTCCGTCGGCGTGTCGACACCCGTCAGCTCGCCGGCCGTCACCGGGTCGGTCGCGACGACGGCGGCGTCGGGGAACACCCGCTCGTTCTCGGCGACGACGGTCACCCCCTCGCCGTCGTCGTCCACGTCGAGTCCGGTCACGCGCTTGTTCGTCCGGACGACGGCACCGGCGGCCTCCGCCCGGTCGCGGAGCTGCGCCGGAACCGCACCCATCCCCTCCGCCGGCACCGCGGTCTTCCCCTCGTCGAGCATGCTGAAGGTGTACTCGAAGATCGCACTGGAGGCCGACAGCGAGCGGTCCAGCGTGATCCCGCCGTAGAACGGCTCGAAGAAGTTCTCGACGAACGCCTCCGAGAAGCCCCGGTCGTCGAGATACTGGCGGATAGTGGCGTCGGACTCGGGGGCTGCCCTGCCGGTCGGGTCCGGCGCCGACGCGTCGTCAGCGGTGCCGGGTTCGACGCCGTCGGCG
>SLIW01000001.1 GCA_007135435.1 Natronomonas sp. | reverse complement strand
TTCATACCGGACGACGGCCCGCCGTGGCCTTCAACCTCCTCCATCGAACCGGACCGGACCGGACTGGGCTGTACCGGGCTGCACCGGACTGCACCGGACCGGTTAGGACCGGCTCGCCGACGGGTCCGGCCCCCCTCCCGGACGGGATCGCGATCGGGAGAACTGTCTGCCCCCGGACATGTCCGCGGACGTCGAGACGGGGGTGGATGCAGCCGTCGCCTCCCTCCGGTGAGCGGCGGCGTTCCGTCCCGTGTGCGGGGTCTCGTGGCCCGGCTTTCGACATAGCAATTCACATTAGGGCGGGTGTCCTAACCCGGGTTATGTGTGCGTCGCACGTCATTATCGGTGACGGCATCTCCGGCTCCTCGGCGGCGGAGACCATCCGGGAGGCCGACCCGGACGCGTCCGTCACGGTGATCACGGAGGAGGGGGAGGCCCTCTACAACCGGATCCTGATAAAGGAGTTCGCGAAGGGGAAGCTCCCGGCCGCCCCGGTCTCCATCCACGAGCCGGAGTGGTACGAGGAGCGGGACATCGACCTGCGGCTCGACACGGTCGTCACCGGCGTGGACACCGACGCGCGCGAGGTGTACACCCACGAGGGCGACGTCTTCGAGTACGACAACCTGCTGCTGGCGACCGGGGGGACGCCGGCGCAGCTGCCAGTCGAGAACAGCGACGCCGAGGGCATCCACCACTTCTGGACCTTCGAGGACGCACGGGCCATCAAGGCCAGCGCCGAGGCGGCCGACACCGGCGTCGTCGTCGGGGCGGGGCTGCTGGGGATCGATCTGGCGGCGATCTGCGGCGAGCAGGACGTCGACGCCCACTACCTGATGCGGGGGAAGGCCTGGTGGCGGTACGCGCTCTCCGAGGAGGGCGCGGAGATCATCCACGAGGCGCTTCGCGAGCGGGGCGTGACCCCGGTGTTCGAGTCCGGGGTCGACCGCTTCGAGGTCGACGACGATGGCCACGTCGTCGCCGCGGTCGCCCCCGACGGCGAGCGCTACGAGGCGGACTTCGTCGGGGTCGCCATCGGGCTGAGCTTCAACACCGAGTTCATCCGGGACACGCCGATCGAGACCGACGACGGGATCGTGGTCGACGAGTACATGCGGACGAACGTCGACGGCGTCTACGCCGCCGGCGACATCACCCAGTTCCACGACGTCGTCCTCGGCGAGCGCGCCCAGAACGGCGCGTGGGGGTCGGCCAAGGAGCAGGGCTCGGTCGCCGGGGCCAACATGGTGGCCGACGCGCCGGCGGAGGAGTTCCGCTGGGTCTCGTCGTACTCGATCACCCACTTCGACTTCCCCTTTCTGTCGTTCGGCCACCCGACGCTCGGCGACGACGCCGTCGAGCGGAAGTACGACGAGGGGACCTGGCGGCGCGTGGCGCTCAAGGACGGGCGGGTCATCGGCGGCGTCCTCATCGGCGACCTCGCCCCCCAGTCCGCGCTCAAGCAGCTCGCCCGGAAGCAGCTCGACGTCTCCGATCAGAAGGAACTCCTGCTGGAGGAGCGGGTCGACGTCGACGCGTTCGAGGAGCAGACCGCGACCGCGGACGTGGAGTAACTGTCGCCCACGTCGCATCATACGTGGAGTAACTGTCGTCCACGTGGTCGGTCGCCACCATCTCATTCGTCGGACGAGCCGATCCTCATCGTTCCCAGCGACATCGACATCGCTCAGACGCCGTAGAGCCAGACGATCCCGAGGGTCGTCACGACGGTCAACAGGAGCTGTAGCGGCGCCCCGACGCGGGCGAAGTCGGTGAAGGTGTAGCCACCGGGGCCGTAGACCATGAGGTTCGTCTGGTAGCCGATCGGGGTGAGCATCGCCGTCGAGGCGGCGAACGTCACCGCGAGGACGAACGCGAAGGGGTCCGCGCCAAGCTGGACGGCGGCGTCGTAGGCGACCGGGATCATCAACACGACGCTGGCGTTGTTGCTGATGACGTTCGTGACCAGCGCGGTGAAGAGGTAGAAGATCGCCACCATGGCGACGAGGCCGAGGCCCGCGCTGTTGGAGACGACGAGGTCGGCGAGCCACGTGGCGGCGCCGGTCGCCTCCATGGCGATCCCCAGGGGGATGAGCCCGGCGAGCAGGAAGATCACGTTCCAGTCGACGGATTCGTAGACCTCGTTGGGGCGGACGCAGCCGGTGACGACCATCGCGATGATCCCCGCCAGCGCCGACACCATGATGGGTAACCAGCCGAGGGCGGCGACGGCGACGACGCCGCCGACGATGCCCACCGCGACGGGGATGCGCTCGGAGCGGAAGTCGGGTCGAACGAGCTCCTGGGCGACGACGAAGTTCCGGTCGGCCTGGAACCGACGGACGGTGTCCTCGGTGGCCTGAATGAGCAGGGTGTCGCCGGCACGCAGGCGGCGTTCGTCCATCCGCTGGTGGATGATCCCGCCGCCCCGGCGGATGGCGAGGACCGTCGCGTCGTAGCGCTGCCGGAAGTTGAGCGACTCCAGGGTCTCGCCGATGAGGTTCGTGTCGGGCGTGAGGACGATCTCCACGAGCCGTTGTTCGCCGACCGCTCCCTCGACGCCCTCGACGTCGGTGATGTCGCCGGTCTCGGGGTCCAGGAGGTCGTCGGTGACCTCCGCGTCGGGGGCGAGCTCGAGACCCTCGGCGTCCATCAGTTCGATGAGGCTGTCGCGGTCGACCCGGAGGACGAGGATGTCACCCGGCCTGACCTCCTTTCGTGCCAGGGGCTCGTTGAACACCTGCCGGTGGCGGATCAGCTGGACGATATCCGCGTCGGCGTCGATGTCCCGCAGGGCTTCGTGGACCGCCTTGCCCACCAGCGGCGAGTCCTCGCGGACGACCACCTCCGTGAGGTACTGGGTCATCTCGAAGTCCTCGGTGAGGTCCGCGCGAGCCGTGATCCGCTCGGGGAGGAGCCGGGGGCCGAAGGCGAGCAGGTAGAGGGTCCCCGAGACCAGCACCAGGGCGCCGAGGGCGGTGAACTCGAACATCGAGAACGGCTCGGTCGCGGCACCGCCGATGCGGTCGTAGACGTCGGAGGCGAGGATGTTCGAGGAGGTACCGATGAGCGTCAGCATCCCGCCCATCATCGAGGCGTACGACACCGGGATGAGCAGCTTCGAGGGGGAGATGCCCGTCCGGTTCGAGAGCTCGGTCACCATCGGGATCATCACCGCGACGACCGGCGTGTTGTTGATGAAGCCGGCGGTGCCACCCGCCAGCCCGAGGACCGCGACCAGCTGGCCGAAGGGGCTCTCGCCGAACCGCTCGGCGATCTCGTTGCCGATCAGGCTGACGACGCCGGTCCGGCGGATCCCCTCCGAGAGGACGAACATCGCCAGGACGGTGATGGTCGCGGACGAGGCGAACCCCGAGACGCCGTCCGTGGGCGACACCTGGGTCCAGGGTTCGAGGACGACCAGCGCGACGAGCACCCCGATGGCCGTGATGTCGATCGGGACCGGCTCCCAGACGAAGAGCACCAGCGCCACGAGGATGATCGCGAACACCACCAGCATGTCCACCGTCGGCGTCGTCGGGGTGGTGGAAGCGGCGGTCGACGCGACGATCGCCGAACGCAAGGGGGCGACGGTGGCGATACCTGGGGGAGTCACCGCACCCGTCACGGTGGCGATCATGGGTACCTCCCGGTGGCGACCGTCACAGGTACCTCCCGACGACGGCCGTCTCGGTGGTCACGGCGGCCCCCCTGTCGCACGTCGTCACGGGCGCGTCACCGCGAGCGGTCACCACCTCACCGACCGGGACCGACGCCGGGGTGTCGGCACGGCCGATGGTCGCTCGAGGACGCGGGATCACACGGGACTCGTTCGCCCATCCGGTGCCTAAACGTTCTGGTCGTGGGTATCCATGGGGTGTCCCTCCGTGGTCCGAACCCGCCGAGACACGCCTATCCAAAGTGTTTTCTCCGGTGCCCTCCCCCGTTCGCGTATGGACGGCGGCGGCTCTTCGGACATGACACTGGCGTTCGAGCTGGAGGCGCTCAAGCGGCTCGCACGGCCCGAGGAGGTCTTCTCCGACGCCCGCGGCTGGACGGAGTACGTCGGGGTCATCTCGGAGAAGCCGACGTACGTGGTGACGAACTTCACCCGCAAGAACCGCATCCGCCAGGACTTCTTCTCCGGACCGCGCGGGCGGCGGGAGAGCCTCGAGAGCGTCAAGGAGCAGTTCCAGACCGAGCGACACGTCTTCGTCGGGGTGGACGCCGACGACGAGGCGCTCGCCGAGGAGGTCGGCTGGGAGTACCTCCCGCTCGAACGCGCCGCCGAGGCGGCCGACTGGACCCTCGCGGACGACGAGGAGGACGATCCGACCGAGGAGCTCGACCAGCGCGAGGACTGGCCCTGAGCGTGGCCTTCGACACGCGGTGGACATCCCCGTGAGGACACGCGATCGACGCTGGTGACGCGGTGCTGACGCAAGATATCACGTCGTGGCCAGGTGGGAGAGATCACACGCCGACTGCTGTCACCATCTCAGACCTTCTAAAGGCAAGAAATTACATTTATTGACTTTCATTGATATTCTATGACACCGACAGCTGCTTTCGGACCCCTGCGTGACGACTCGAGCAGCCCCGCCCGGCGGCCCGGTTCGGGCATTTTTAAGGGGCCCCCGGACGGCCACCCGGTATGAGCATCGACATCGGTGGCGCCTTCCGGGAGGGGTTCTGGCGGACGTTCGCCCGGAACGGGCTGGTCCTGGTGGGGGTCTTCGCGGCCATCGCCCTGGCGACGACGGTCCTCCTGGAGACGATGACGGTCGCGCTCCTCGAGGGCGTGCTCGGCTTCTTCGAGGGGCTCTCGCCGGAGGAGCTCGAGGAGCTGGGGATCCCCGAGGAGGAGCACGAACAGCAGGTGTCGGAGCTCGAGTCGCTGCTCGCCGATGCCCGCGAGTCGCCGTTCGCGATCCCCGGGGTGCCGGCCAGCCTGGTGGCCGTGGGGTTGCTCGTCACCGCGCTGCTTGCGGAGGCCGCCTCGCTGATCGCCATCCGGGTGTTCGCCAGCGACGAGACCGATACCGTCCCCCGCGAGTTCGTCACCGACAACATCGTTCTCGCCACGCTGAACGGCTTCGTCGGGGGCATCGTCGTCTGGGCGCTCATCATCGTCGGACTGGTCTTCTTCGTCGTCCCCGGGATCATCCTCGCGGTGCTGTTCTACTTCCTCCGACAGGAGATCGCGCTCAAGGACAAGAACTTCATCCAGGCGATGGCTGACTCCTGGCGGATCACGAAGGGCCACCGGATCGAGGTGTTCGTCATCGGCCTCGTCCTCGTGCTGGCCTCCCGGCTCGAGGAGGCCAGCGGCTTCGCTGTCGGACTCGCGACGAGCGTCGGCGGGTCCGTCACCGCCGCCGTGGTCGGTGGTGTCCTCACCGCCTTCGGCGCCGCCGTCGTCACCCGCGCGTACGTCCAGATCGACGACGAGACCGAGACAGAAGAGGAGTTCGAGGACCCCTACGCGAAGGCGCTCGGGCCCGACGACCTCCCTCGGTAGCCCGGGTCGAGGGGCCTCGACAGCTGGTCCGACCGTCCACCCTCGCACGTTCGATCGGGGACGTCGGCCCACCGTCGGATGGCATCCATCCCCGGACGTCGGTGAGCGCATTTCTCGGTGGCGATCCTATCGAGAGCCGTATGTCCGATTCCGACACGGACGACGACAGCACGATCGAGGTCGACGTCGAGGTGGAGGTCGAGGTCGACGAGGACGAACTCGAGATCGCCGTCGGCGAGACCACCGAGGCGGAGGCCGAACTCGAGACCGACGGCCTCGAGATCGAGGTTGAGGTCGAGATCGAACGCCACGGGAGTGACGGTGGCGAGGGGACGGACCCCGGCGACGTAACGGACCCCGGCGACGTAACGGACCGTGATGACGGGACGGATCCCGGTTACGTGGCGGCCTCCGTCGACGAGGATGCGGACGACGACGAGACCAGCGATGACAATCAGACCGAACGCGACCCCGACGCGACGTAAGACGCGATAGGCATCGGCGACGACCGAGCTGGTCGGCGCGAAGACCGAACTGCGTGAATGGCGGTGACCGCGTCGGACCGGTGACGTGAACCCTGCGAGCGGAACCGGACCACCGAACCCGTCACCCCGGTTCCCTCGCTGGCGGGCTCCAGGGGTGGAACGCTGTCCTTTTCCGGAAGCGACGCCGAGGGGCCGGCATGGCAGACCCGCGAGTGCCGGGCGAGGGCGTCGACCCCGGACGGATCGATCTCCCATGTGGCGAGACGGTCCACGTCCGGGACGTCGACCTGGGGATGCGCGAGCTCCGCTGCGACTGCGGCGGGACGCACGCGGTGGTCCTCGACCCGCACCCGCTCTCGCGGTTCGTCCCCGAGGACGTCGCCGACGTCCTCCGGGAGACGATCGAGACGGAGGACGACTTCCCCGAGTTCACCACGGCGCACCTGATGGGCGTGGTCATCGAGGAGTTCCCCGAGGAGGTGGCGGTCGCCGACGTCGCCGAGGACGGCTCGGTCGGCTACGCGATGGCCTGGGTGACCGACTTCGACGCGCGACGGCTCCACGAGGTGGTCGTCGAGCTCCTGGTCGAGCTGATGGACCACGCCGTCAGCCACGCCGACGAGACGACCGCGGCCGAGTTCGAACGGCAGATGCTCGAGTTCGACGTGGAAGCCTTCGTGGACGCCTACCGCCGCGAGCGCGACTTCGACTCCGAGTTCGACGCGCCCGTCTGAGGCCCGCGTCCGGCGGCACCGGCACCGTCACTGGCACCGTCACCGGCATCGGAGAGGGCGCCGTGTCGAGGCTGGAACACGCGTAGTTGTCACCGCCCGTCAGCCCAGCCACGGCTCCAGCGGTGTCCATCTGCCTCCCGTTCAGGGCCCGGTCGCCCGGCCCACCGTTCCCCGCGTTCGATCCACCGTCGGGCGAGGATTCGACACCGGCGACCTCCTGGTCGATCGATCGGCTCATCGGCGC
>SLIW01000269.1 GCA_007135435.1 Natronomonas sp. | reverse complement strand
TCCTCGAGCAGGTGGGCGTCGCCCCGCCGCACGCAGCCACCGTCGCGAACGGCCTCGTCCGGGCGGACCTGCGTGGCGTGGATTCACACGGGGTTGCACGGCTCCCCACGTACGTCCGCAAGTTCGAGGCCGGCGGGTTCGATCCCGATCCCTCGATCCAGGTCGAGCGGACCGGTCCGTCGGCGATCACGGTCGACGCCGACGACGGACCGGGCCAGAGCGCCGGTGTCGAGGCGATCGACGCTGCGATGGAGGCCGCCGCCGAGACGGGGATGGCCGGTGCGACCGTCCTGAACAGCAACCACTTCGGCGCGGCGGCGTACTTCACCGAGCGCGCCAGCGAGCACGACTTCGTGGGGATCGCCACCACGAACGTCGACCCCGGCGTGGTCCCCTTCGGCGGCGCGTCCGCGTTCTTCGGGACGAACCCGATCGCGATCTCGATCCCCACGGATCGGGACTTCGACGTCACCCTCGACATGGCCACGAGCGTGGTCGCGTTCGGCAAGATCGACCACGTCGCCAAGGAGGAGGGCACCTCGATCCCCGCGGAGTGGGGTGTCGACGCTGCCGGCGAGCCCACGACGGACCCGAACGAGGTCGCCGCCCTGCGGCCGCTGGGCGGTCACAAGGGCTATGGGCTGGCGCTCGTCGTTGACGTCCTCTCGGGACTGCTCTCGGGGGCCGGACCGAGCACCTCGGTCGGCGAACTCTACGACGACTTCGCCGAGCCGATGCGTCTCGGGCACTTCTTCGCGGCGATCGACGTCGGCGCGTTCCGGTACGTCGACGAGTTCAAGGCCGAGATGGGAGCGATGATCGACGACCTGAAGGCACAGGAGACCCGCGACGGGTTCGACGAGATCATGCTCCCCGGCGAGATCGAGTCCCGGACGATGGCGGCAAACCTGGAGGCGGGCGTCCCGATCCGCGAGGGGGTCCGCGAGGACCTCGAGGACCTGGCTGTCGATTACGACGTTCCGTTTCCGGACCCAGTTTAACGCCGACAGCCGTCCTGCCTCGCTCGACCAGGGACGAGTGAACGGGATATCTTCCGTCGCGTCCACATAACTCCTACTCGGGATTGTGGTCGATCCTGTCATCCAGATCGCCGAAAACGACCGCACGAACAGCGTACCTCTCGACCAGTTGGAACGAGCATCGGACGCACGGTATCGTCGGTAACGTAGAAAGGACACACGATTTGGCGTGCCGTCGATGCGGTGAGGGTCGACGGCTGGTTCGGACGGCGAGGAGACGGAACTCAGACCGTCTGCGACGTACTGGCCCGGCCATTGACGGAGGGGCAGTCCTCTGCGCTCACCGAGGGGCAGGCCCCACCACCAACCGAGGTGGAGGGCCCTGCGCTCATCGAAGTGCAGGCATCGGCCCCCACCGAGGTGATCCATCCAGACCACGTGCATCGTGTTCGATAGAGATGAACACTCATCCGACTGGTCTGACCGTCCGATCGAGACGAGCCCCGGTCGTTGCCGGCGTCGCCCCATCCACACACATTCGGATAACGTAGTGGTAACAGCATCCCTCTACAGGGACGCCCGGAACTCCTCCTCCGATCCGGTCACCTCGGCGGTGCGTCGCATGCTCAGGCCATGGTATGACATAACATGTTCATTAGAGCCGAACGCCAGTCGTCTATCACGGATTATTACAACCGATTACCTGGTAATCAAACGACCTTTTAAGCGTTCAAGTGGACCACCGGACGAGCTGTTCAACCTGTTTGAATCACGTCTTGGGCGGTTACTCTCGTCGGTTTCCATAACAAGCATAAGTTTGTGAGAGTATAGCACCGCCGGATGGGAGTGGAGCACCACCGCCTCCTCGATCGGCGCCGCCGTGACCGGATACACGGACCACGCCAGATCTCACGATACAGCACCGTCGAACCGAAATCGAGTTCCTCCCATACCCGATCACACCCGCGATACCGGGCCGTATCGTGTGACCGATCTTGTAGCCCGAATCTCGTCACCGGTAGTGATTGTACAGCAGCTCCGCGACGTTCGCCCGGTTGCGGACCGCCTCGATGATGTCCGGTCGGATGTCCCCGTCGGTCCGGATGCGTTCGCGGGGGCCGGAGACCGAGAGCGCGGCGATCACGGCGTCAGCGTCGATGTCGAAGACCGGCACCGCCACCGCAACGACGCCCTCGCGGCGCTCCTCGTCCTCGACGGTGTACCCGCGGTCGCGGGACGCCTCGAGGTCGGCGAAGAGTTCGTCGACGTCCGTGATCGTGTTCCTCGTCGCCTCGGGGAGGCCGTGGCGATCGACGATCTCGTGGATCCTGGCCTCGGGGAGGTGGGCGAGCAACGCCTTCCCGATCGCCGTCCAGTGCATGTTCGTGAACTCGCCCGTCGGGGTGTTGTCGTAGACGGCGTCGCCGCGCTCCGCCTTATAGAGGACCACCCGCTGGCCGTCCTGCTCGACGCCGAGATGGGCGGCCTCTTCTGTCTCCTCTGCGAGACGATCGACTTCCTGTTCGGCCGCCCGATAGATCTCCTGGCGACGTCTCGCTTGCCCGCCGAGCTGGAGGAATCGCAGTCCGATATCGTACTGATCACCACGGTGGACGACCGCCTTCTGGTTCACCAGCGTCTGAAGGTGGACGTGGACGGTGCTCTTTGGTCGGGAGATGCCGTCGGCGATCTCCGAGACCCCGGCAGGCCCGCGCTCGGCGAGGTATTCGATCACGTTGAACGAAGTTTCAACAGATTCGATGTACTGTTCGGATCTCCCGACCATACGTCCGTTCCTTCGACCGTCTTCACTTAAAACTAGGCGTCGGATGCGGGACCAGGACTTGTTCTCGGAGCCCATGGGCAGGTCCGATCGACGGCGCAAGTTGTACGCGCCAGCCGTTCACTCGAGATGTCAGGAAAACACGAGTGACAACGGGGAACAGCGGGCTCACCGACCTGGTGTAGGAGATATATCGGTTTAATATATTGTTATAATATCTGATAAGACTTGTCAACGCCTCCTCTGCTTTCGGCGTTCGAGGATCGTTTTCCGGTCGCTCGTCGCGTATCGTGGCTGACGAGTGAGCCCCGGGCCAAGCCGGGACGAATAAGCCTACGATTTGTACGGACCGCAGCCGGTCCTTCACGTGAGCGCTCGAGCCTGGCGGTGAATGGTCGTCACGATCCGAGGCATCCCCCGTCATCCGGCGAAACGCACCCGGCTACTCGCACCCAGCGAGGGTCCGCGAGGGAGGAGGACGCATGCGGATGGGTTCCGCCGTCGGGGTGCGGCCAGCCATCGGGCACGTCGCTGCGACGTTGACCGAACTCCACACAGGAGAACAACTGAAGTGGGTCCCGGCTGTTGGTGCCGCCATCGTGCAACCGCAGGGCCGTGCACTGGACGTCGAACTTCGAATCTCGCAGGCCACGGACCCGGTCCCGACTGGTTGTCAACCCGTCGAACGCCGCCCGGACCGGATGGGCAGTCCACCCGGAGCCCCGGACGGGCCGAGCGTGTGGGATCCGTCGCATGGATGACGACGACAGCCCCCGCCTCCGGGGCGACCAGGCCCGATCGTCCTTCGACGTGGACGCGGACTACGGGACGCGGAACCGGCTCGGGCTCCTGCTGGGACCGCTGGGGTTCGTCATCGTCGTCCTCCTCCCGACGCCGGCCGGGCTCTCCGTCGCGGGTCAGGTCGTCGCCGGCACGGCCGTCTGGATGGCGGCGTGGTGGGTCTCCGAGGCCGTGCCGATCCCGGTCACGGCGCTGTTGCCCCTGGTCGTCTTCCCGACGACCGGCGCGATGGAGCCGCAGGCGGCCGCGACGCCGTACGCCAACCGGCTGATCTTCCTCTTCCTCGGGGGGTTCCTCGTCGCCGTCGCCATCGAGCGCTGGGGACTCCACCGGCGGATCGCCCTCACGACGATCCTGCTGGTCGGGACGGCACCACGGCGGCTCATCGGGGGCTTCATGCTCGCGACGGCGTTCCTCTCGATGTGGATCTCGAACACGGCGACCGCGCTGATGATGACGCCCATCGGGCTCGCCGTGGTGGGACAGACCGCCGACGTGATCGACCGGCGCGGCCTCGAGGTGTCCACCGACGACGGCACGTTCCGGTTCGGGACCACGCTGATGCTCTCCATCGCGTACGCGGCCTCCATCGGCGGGGTGGCCACCCTCATCGGCTCGCCGCCGAACATCATCTTCGCGGGCTACGTCGGCCAGACCTACGGCCAGGAGATCACCTTCGGCCAGTGGATGCGGTACGGGACGCCCCTCGCCGCGGTCGGTCTCGTCGTCTGCTGGCTGTACCTCACCCGACTCGTCCTCGGTTCGGGGGTCACCGGGGTCCCGACCGGCGAGGGGCGCATCCGCGAGCGGCTCGCCGACCTCGGCCCGATGCGTGCCGGCGAGCGGCGCGTCCTCGTGGTCTTCGCCATCGTCGCGGTGGCCTGGATGACCCGCGGGTTCCTGATCGAACCCGTGCTCCCGATGGTCGACGACGCGGCCATCGCCATCTTCGGCGCGCTCCTGCTGTTCGTGATCCCCGCCCGTGACGAGGACGGCGAGTTCACCTTCCTCCTCGACTGGACCACCGCGGTCACGATCCCGTGGGGGATCATCCTGCTGTTCGGCGGAGGCCTCTCGCTGGCCGCGGGCGTCGAGGCGACCGGCCTCGGCGCGTGGTTCGGGACGCTCCTGTTGGGGCTCGAGGGCGTCGACATCGTCCTGCTCCTCCTCCTGCTCGCGCTGCTGTCCGTCTTCCTGACGGAGGTCACCTCCAACACGGCGCTCACGGCCATGATCGTCCCGGTCCTGGCGGCGGTGGCCCTCGCCCTCTCGGTGCACCCCTACCTCCTCATGGTCGTCGCGACGACGGTCGCCTCCTTCGCGTTCATGCTCCCGGTCGCGACGCCACCGAACGCCGTCGTGTTCGGGAGCGGCTACGTCACCGCGCCGCAGATGGCCCGGGCCGGGTTCGCTCTCAACCTCGTGGGCGCCGTCCTCGCCGTCACGTTCGTCCTGCTGTGGCTCCCCATCGCCTGGGGGATCGACCTCGGGACGATGCCGCCGTGGTTCGACTGATGCCCTGTCCGGACCGGCTACCTCGTCAGGTGGATTCCGTTCGAGAGATCCCGACGGACAGCCCCCCTCAGGCGTCCTTGGTCATCCCCTCCTCGCGAGAGGCGCTCGTCGGATGACGCTGGGCGATCATGACGGTCCCCGCCGCGTGTCTCCCCACGGCCTCCGAGACGGTTCCGAGGAGCTTCCTCCGGAGGAGCCCCCGCTCGGACGCCCCGAGGACGGTGACGTCGTGGCGGGCCGTCTCGTCGGTGATGGCGTCGGCGACGCGGTCGTGCTCAACGAGGCGCCGTTCGACCGTGGCGTCGCCGAGCACCGCCTCGGCGTCGTCGAGGAGCGACTCCGCGGCCTCCCGGTCGTTCGACTCCGCGTCCTCGGGGAGGACGTGCAGCAGGGTGAGGGTGGCGTCGTGCCGCCGCGCGATCGCACCGCCGACGCGGATCGCGAGGTGCGTGTGTGGACCGCCGGTCACCGGGACCAGGACGGCGTCGACGTGGTCCGCCTGGGGCGTCCGGATCCGCTTGACGAGGACGTCGCACGGGGCGTTCCTGAGCACCCGGTCGATGAAGCTCCCGAGGACCACACCCCGTCTCGGAGGGCGGCCACGCCAGCCCATGAGCACCAGGTCGACGTCGTGCTCGTCGGCGGCACCGACGATACCAGTGGCCGTGTCGCGGGCGTACCGGATCCGGCTCTCGACCGGCACCTCGACCCCCTCGAGCAGTCCCTCCGCGTGATCGAGGATCGCGCGATCGTCCTCGTCGAGGACGTTCTCGCCCTCGGAGAGGGGTACCTGCGGGGGGACCTCCACCACGTAGGTGATCATGACGCCGTAGGACCGGTCGGCGGCGACGTCGGCCGCCGTGTCGAGCAACCGTTCGGCGGTCTCGACGTTCGCGACGGCCACGAGTAATGTTCCGTCGGTGTCCGCGTCTGGGTCGGCATCGGTGTCCGCGTCGGCGGTCACCGGTCGGTCCTTTTCAGTGTCCATGTGGCTGGGGTGCGTGGCGGTGGCCCTCAGTTCCACCGATTCCGCCCGGCAACGGATCGGCGGACGTCGGGCGTGTGCTCTGGTCTCTCACTCGTCGGCGGGCGCGGCGTCCGATCGGGCCTCCCAGCCACCGGCGTCGACCAGTTCGAAGAGCTTGCGCCAGTTCTCGTCGTCCTCGCTCTCGGGGAGCGCGTCGCGTAACTGACGGAAGTCCGACTCCGGGACCTGTGTGCGCACGAAGTCGACGATGACGCGGGCGTGGTAGGCCGCCTCGGGCGGGTCGGCGTTCTCGATCTCGCTGACGCGCTCGACGAACTCCGTCCAGTCGAAGCGCTGGCCGTGCTCGTGGACGGCGCCGGTCATGTACCACTTGATCTCCATCGGCAACGACGCGGCCAGGTCCTCGGCGTTCCCCTCGGGGATCCGCTGGCCGAGGGTCATCAGCGTCGCGCGGATCGCCCGGAGGGTCCGGGCGGTGTCGGGCATCTCCAGTCGGTGCTGGACTTCGCCGGTGAATTCGTCGAAGTTCATCGGGTGGACGTTGTTCCCACGAATACATCAATCACTACCGTAGCTCCCACCGAGTGGGAACGCGACGACCCGTCGCGACGACGGACCGCGGCGCCGGAGCGCGTGTTCTTACCCGGCGGGAATCGGTGAAGGGTACTTCCCGGCGGGACCCGAATATGAAGCCATGTACGATCGGGTACTCGTCACGACGGACGGGAGCCAGGGAGCCGCCGCGGCGGTCGAATACGGCCTCGGCCTGGCCGAGGCGTTCGACTCGGCCGTCGACGCACTGTACGTCGTCGACGTGGACGTCGGCGTGGTCGAGAGCGGCGACGTGGACGAGGTCCAGGCGCTCTTCGAGTCCGACGAACGCTCGGGTCGACACGCACTCGCCGAGATCGTCGAGCGGGTCCCCGATCTCGGGGTCCACCGGGAGGTCCGTCGTGGCGCCCCGTACG
>SLIW01000503.1 GCA_007135435.1 Natronomonas sp. | reverse complement strand
TCGGCTCGAGGAAGACCACGGGGTCGGGGTCCCGGATGGCGGCGGTCAACAGCCCCTTGGCGTCGCGCGGCGTGCTCGGGACGACCACCTTGAAGCCGGGGTGGTGGACGAAGATCGCCTCCATCGACTCGCCGTGGAGGTCCGGCGCGCGCACGCCGCCGCCGAAGGGCGCCCGCAGGACCATCTGACATGGGTAGTGTCCTCGAGAGCGCGCGTTCATCCGGGCGGCGCGGGTGTAGAGCTGCTCCATCGCGGCGTAGGTGAAGCCCATGAACTGGATCTCGGCGATCGGGCGCAGCCCCGAGGCGGCCAGCCCGATGGCGGCGCCGGCGATGCCGGTCTCGGCGAGGGGCGTGTCGACCACGCGGTCGGGGCCGAAGGCGTCGTAGAGGCCCTCCGTCGCGCGGAAGACGCCGCCGGAGCGGCCGACGTCCTCGCCCAGGACGATCACCGACTCGTCGCGGGCCATCTCGTCGTGCATCGCCTCGGCGACCGCCTCCACCAGGGTGAGGTTCTCAGGCGCCATCGATCGTCACCACCGGAAGGCCTCCTCGCCGTGTTCGGCCACCGCGGCGAGCAGCTCCTCGCGCTGCTCGTCGAGGTACCCCGGCGGATCCGCGAACACCTCGTCGAACAGCTCCTCGGGCGACCCCTCGGCGGCGATCGCCAGCGCCTCCTCGGCCGCCTCGTGGGCCCGCTCCTCGGCGGCCGACCGGACGGACTCGCCCCACTCCTCGTCCCAGAGCCCGCGGTCGGAGAGGAACCGCCCGAAGCGGTCGATCGGGTCGCGGTCCCGCCAGGCCGCGACCTCGTCCTCGTCGCGGTACCGCGAGTCGTCGTCGCTCGAGGAGTGCGCCCCGCGGCGGTAGGTGAGGGTCTCGACGAGCGTCGGCTCGCCGGACTCGCGGGCCCGTTCGACAGCGCGCCTGGTCGCCCGGTAGGTCGCGAGGACGTCGTTGCCGTCGACCAGGACGCCGTCGAAGCCGTACCCCTCCGCCCGATGGGCGTAGGTCTCCGCGGCGGTCTGTCGGTCGACCGGCGTCGAGATGGCCCACTGGTTGTTGAACACCACGAACACGACCGGGACGTCGAGGACGCCCGCGAAGTTCAACCCGGCGTGGAAGTCGCCCTTGCTCGCGCCGCCGTCGCCGACGCCCACGAGGCCGACCTCGTCGTAGCCCTGCAGGCTCCGACCCCACATGAGCCCGACCGTCTGTGGGACCTGCGTCCCGACGGCCACGATGTGTGGCAGCCGTCGCTCGTGGGCAGGCATGTCGTCGAGGTCGTCGGTCTCCCAGGTCTCGTAGCCGCGGAGCCAGAACAGCAGGATGTCCGTAAGCGGCCTGCCGCGCTGGATGTGCGCGGCGTACTGCCGCCATTCGGTGTTCATCCAGTCGCGGTCATCGAGCGCCGCCGCCGTCCCGACGTGGGAGGCCTCCAGGCCGCGGCACTCCATCCAGAAGTGGAACTCGCCGCGGCGCTGCAGCGTCAGTCCCCGCTCCTCGAGCGCCCGCGCCTGGACCATCGACGCGTACAGCTCCCGGAGCGCGTCGCCGTCGAGGTCGAGCGCCTGGACGGCCTCCTCGTCCGCCGATCCGTCCGGCGCGAGGATCTGCTCGCAGTGATCGAACTCCTCGGGGAACCTGGCCATGGCACACGGTTGCACACCGCGATGGGATATACTTTGACCATGCACCGTCGGGTGCCGGTAAGATAGGCGGCTGACGAAGTCAAAGAGATTTGAAAGCCCTCGGCGCGCTCGACTCCCGCGGCTCGCTGTGCGCTTCGCTCCCTTCGGTCGCTGCAGTGCTTGCGTCGCCGGGGTTCGTCGAGCGCGCCTCGCCCTTTCAGTCCACCAGGGGTTGGTCGCGTCTCGTTCTCATCTCAACACGCCGCACCGTCGACCACGCATCCGTCATCGACGCTCGACGCCGATCGCGCCACCCGCGGGCCGAACCACGCCGAGGTCAGTGAACGGGGACGACGGGGACGCCCTCGGCACGTAGCTGCTCGATGGGATCGTGACGCACGCTGTCGAGCCCGGCGCCCCAGTCGACGTCGGCGTCCACGACGACGGCGTGGGCGTCGACCTCGTCGGCGTACTGGACGATCTCCTCGATCGGGCGGCCGATGCGCCCAGCCGGAACGTACTCGTCGAGCAGGGGTGCGGCGATCCGGTTCGCCCGCGACTCGCAGACCCCGCGTATCGTCTCGAGGCCGGTCGGGATCCCCACGCGGTCGCTGAGGTGGACCTCGAGGTTGGCGTACCACCCGAGGCCGAGGACGTAGAGCACGTGGACGTCCGTCTCGAGGTCGGCCGCCCGTCCCCCCGCCTCGAGCAGGACGTGCTCTTCCTTCGTCGTCCCGCTCACGACCGCGACCACGACCATGCCACGTCGTAGGCACCAGCCCTATCTAAAGGGGCGTGTGCGTGACGTGGGCTGCCCGCTGTCGGCCGACGACCCGTGAGACGTACACAGACAGATGCGGTTCAGTGCTCGACGAACTCGATCAGGACGCCACCGGTGGATTTCGGGTGGAGGAAGGCGACGTCGTGGCCCCAGGCGCCGGGTCGCGGCTCCTCGTCGATGAGGTCGACGCCGACCTCGGCGGCGTTCTCGAGGGCGGCCTCGATGTCGTCTGTCTCCAGGGCGAGGTGGTGGAGCCCCGCGCCGTGGTTCTCGAGGTACCGCGAGATGGTCCCCTCCTCCCGAGGTTCGAGCAGCTCGAAGTACCCGTTCTCGAGCTCCAGGAACACGACCCGGAGGTCCCGGAAGCGCTCCTCGTGGACGATCCCGCAGCCGAAGAGGTCCTCGAAGAGGAACGCCAGCCCCTCCGCGTCCTCGGTGGCGACGCCGGCGTGGTCGAATCGCATACCCGACCCTCGACGGGGACCGGGAAATAACCCGCGTCCGCGGCCCCCGTGTGAGAGGAGGCCACGTGCCTTCGGTCCGCTATCCCGGAGGGACCGATCCATCCACCCCGAGAACCGATTCAACCGTCGCGGTGTCGCTCCAGCGCCTCCTCGACCGTCAGCTCGCCGGCGGCGACCCGGCGCGCCAGCTCCTCGTCGATGGTCCGGTCGTCGTCGCTCTGGCGGCGCGAGCGGTCCTTGATGAGCTGGATCTCGCCCGCGGTCGGCTCGACCTCGCGGCGTTCGATCCGCTCGCCCTCCAGCCGGGCGATGTTCACCGCCGCGAGGACGTCGCCCGCGCCGCGGGCGCCGGTCCCCAGGTACGGGGTCGTCCCGGTCTCGTCGACGAGCTCGACGGGGACGTCCTCGAGGGCCTCCACGATCTTCGCCCCCTGGAGCCGGGCCCCGTCGCCGATGCGGACGAGCGGGTCGGCCGCGTCCGCGAGCTCCCGGGCCACCACGGAAGCGGCATCCTCGGCTGGGACCTGGAAGGCCGCAACGACGGTCTCGCCCACCAGGACGGCGATCCCGGGGCGGTCGCCGGGATCGATCCCCACCACCGTCCTCCCGTCCGCTCCGCGGAGGAGCGCGACTGCCTCGTCGACCGCCCGACGCGGGTCCGCCGGGTCGGCACGGACCGTCTGGACGTCTTCCTCCGGGTGTTCGTCCTCCGAGCCGACGATGACGACGCGGGTGCGCTCCGGCAGCTCGTCGTCGGGGCGGACGGTCGTGAACCGGACGTCGCGTGCGCGCAGCTCGGCGACGACGCCGTGGTACAGCTCGAAATCGTCCGTCGCGACGACGATCACTGGTACAGTGGTTCGTCGAGTGCGGGCTTAACAATTATCGGTAATTCGATCTTCTTTATCCGACCCGGAACACGCAAACTGGCGTTCCAAACTCGACTGGTGTGGATTCGTATATTATCCTGGTCATTTTGCCAGCTTTTGTTAAGGGACCCGCCTCGGGTGACCGGGCGAGTCAGTAGGCGATGGATTGAGGTAAATCAAGGGACCATCGGCACACATCGCCCAGAGTACCATCCGACGGCCCCGGCTTGCTCGACTCGGGTGACTCACGGCTCCTTTCGGTCGTCTGTTCTGGAGCGCAAAGCGGTGCGTAGTAGCTTCGGTAGCGTGGGGTCGCTACCTTCAACACCGGCCCTAACTTCTGAGGCGTCCCTCGCTTACTATTGTCAAGTGTTGGCACGTATTACTTGTTATTTGCCAGAGATGCGGAGGTTGCCTGATGTGAGAGTTTTTCAGATATCGGAACACTATCATATATTGGAATGGCGCTGGATCCCGACAACAAAAGAAATGGCGAGGCGAAGGCCGATGCTCACAGATACCGAGCGTGAGTTGTTTGACGGCGACGAGAAGCCAGGTCGTTACTATCAGGCGGTTTCGCCCATCAGACGGAAGATTAACGAGGAGCAGACAGAGGACGTTTGCCTCCTCGAAGGGAACCACCAGAAGCTGCCTCGAAGAGTTGAGGGGGGTCGTGTGTGACGAGGAATGAGCGACGAGCCAGAAGGGTACGATAGGGAGTTCACGACGATCATCAACCGACGGGCACAGATACGCGCCGGACTTTCAACGGATAGTGGTGACGTGACACGATTCCTCGTCCAGTTGGAGTACTGGCTTGACGGCGAATGGCTTGAAGATGTTCGATTCGATCACAACCCCAACACAGGGTTCGGTCACGACATCACGGAAGATGGGCTCCACATGGACATCTACCGTGACGACCAGAAGTACCGCATGAAAGACGACTTCCCGCCGGTGGAGTTAAACCGCGCGCCGCGCTACTGTACGACATACATCCGCGAGCACGCCGACCGGCTCATCAGGAGATTTGAACGATGGCACAACGTGAACGAAACCGACCGATGACCGAGGAAGAGCTCGAAGACGTAGCCGAAGCAGCCGACGAACTCGGTGAACGAATGGTCGAAGCGCTCGCGGAAGAGACGGGCCGCGACCCTGATGAGTTCGATGTTGATCCCGTCGACTACGAGTTCCCTGACCCCGACGCCTGACTGCCGTTCTTGATCGGCGTTACTGCAGCGGGGACCGTTCTCGGAAGCCCCCGCCTCCTGATGGGCTGCGCAAGAACCCCGTTCTTGCGGACGTCATCGAACGATTCGCCCCGTTCATTCCCGCAAAAGCTGGTTGTACAGGCATCGTAGTGGGAATGAAAGGGGCGGCCGGCTGAACGAACCCCGGCGAAGGTGAGCCGAACGCAGTGAGGCGAACGTCGGAAGGCGACCGAAGGGAGCCTTCCGGAACAAGCACCGATGGACGAAGTCCGAGGAGCGCAGCGAGCCAAGCGAGGTTCGAAGCGACCGAAGTGAGCGAGAACCTCGATGGCGAACGGCGAGCGGTGGCGAGACGCGAGCCAAGCGAGCGTCTCGGTTAGTCGAACGGCGACTGCGAGGCGACGAAGTCGCCTCGAATGGGAGCGGTGAACAAAGTGAACCGCGGACCGCAGGGAGCCGTGAGACCAGGGAGCCGTGAGCCGCGGGAGTTCAGCCGGCCGGGGCTTTCAATCGGTTCTCTAAGAGACGGTCGGCGACGTTGCTTTAGCAACCACGACCCCTGAATCCGAATGTTCGCCGCCGTCGACCGCGGAGGTTTTTACCCGGTCGGGGCGAACCGGACGCTGTGAGCGAGCCGATCCCGACGGGCTGTGAGACCGTCGACGAGCTACTGGGCGGGGGATTCGAGCGCGGGGCGGTCACCCAGCTGTACGGGCCGCCGGCGTCGGGGAAGACGAACCTGGCGCTGTCGTCGGCCGTCGAGGTCGCCGGCCGCGGTGGGACGGCGCTGTACATCGACACCGAGGGGTTGTCCGTCGACCGGTTCGAGCAGCTCGCCAGCGCGCGGGCCTCCCGGGGCGAGGAGGACCTCGAGGCGATCGCCTCGCGGGTGGTCGTCACCGACGCCCTCGACTTCGAGGAGCAGCGGGAGGCGGTTCGCGACGCGGCCGACCTCGCCCCCCGGGCCGACCTGATCGTCCTCGACAGCGCGACGGGCTTCTACCGCCTCGAGCGCAACGACGACGACGAGGGCGCGACCCTCCGGGAGGTCGCCAACCAGGTGACACACCTCCTGTCGCTGGCCCGCAAGCACGACCTCGCGGTTGTCATCACCAACCAGGTGTACGCCGACCCCGAATCGGACTCCTCGCGGCCCCGGCCTCTCGGTGGCCACACGCTGACCCACTGGTCGGGGTCGGTCGTCCGCCTCGAGCGGTTCCGCGCCGGCAACCGACGCGCCACCCTCGAGAAGCATCGCTCGCGGGCCGCCGGGGGCACCGCCCGCTTCCGCATCGTGGAGGACGGGCTCGAGGCCGTCGACGAAGGGTCGATCTGAGACCGGTTCGGTGTACCTACACGGTCATCAGAAATCCGAATGGAGCGGCGGCTCGCTCTCGGGGACCACGACCACCTCGAGGTCGCCGGACCGCACCACATCGACCGGGTCCCCGCGGGAGATCGATAGCTCGGTGCGCCCGTCGGCGAGCAGCTCGACGGGCGTCTCGTCGCGCTCCACGGCGAGCCGCAGTCCCTCCGTCGGGAGCACCCAGCGGTCGGCGTGGGTCGCGAACGGGGCGATCGGGACCACCGACAGCACGTCGGTCTCCGGGGCGACGAGCGGCCCGCCGGCGGCGCGGTTGTAGCCGACGCTGCCGGCGGGCGTCGAGGCCACCACCCCGTCGGCGCGGAACCGGTCGACCGGCTCCTCGCCCCAGTGCACCGAGAACTCCGAGATGCGCGCCGGCTCGGCGGCCACCAGCGCGACGTCGAAGAGGGCGGCGACGGCGGTCGACTGTGTCTTCGCCCGAACGACCGGATGCCGGACGGTCCGGACGTCGCCCGCGAGGTACCGCTCGAGGGCGATCTGGAGGTCGGACGCCGACACCGCTCCGACGCCCTCGACGTCGACCGCGAGGACGGCGGGCGCGTCCGCGAGGCTCCGCTCGACCGCCCATCGGACGACGTCGACCAGGGCGTCCTCGCTGGCGGTGACGACGATCGGGATGTCTGCGAGGCCAGCGGTATCGGTCACCGGCCCATCATCCTCCAGGTCGCCGACGCCTGGCTCGCCACCCGCCAGATCGACGAC
>SLIW01000217.1 GCA_007135435.1 Natronomonas sp. | reverse complement strand
GATCTGTGCGAGGTCCGCCCGCGTCCACTCGCGGTCGCCCGCCTCGATGGCCGACACGACCCCACCGTCGCTGTCGTTGCCCGTCGTGTACACGCGACCGGCCGCGACCGCGAGGCCGTTGCTCGCCAGCGGATCCGCTTCCCAGGCTCGTGCCCCCGTCTCCGCGTCCAGCGCGACGACGCTGGGACCGGGCGCGATCGCGTACAGCCGATCTTCGGTGACGACCGACGACCCGTGGCGGATCCACGCGTCGCTCGTCCACAGCTCCTCGCCGTCGGCCGCGTCGAGGGCGTACGTCCCGTTGTCCGAGGAGACGTAGACCACCTCGCGGGTCAGCGACGGGACCGACCGGACGCCGGCGTGGGGATCGGCCCCGTACGTCCAGCGCCGCGTCCCATCTGCGGTCCGGCAGACGACGTCGCCGGCCCCGGTGCCGAAGTAGAGGCGATCCCCGGCGACGGCGACGGTGCCACCCTGTCCCGTCGCGATTCCGGCGCCGTCCTGGGTGAGCTGCGTCGCCTCGAGATCCTCCTCGAGGAGGGCCACGTCGGGATTGGTGCCGGTGTTGGCAGCGTCGAACCCGTCGCTGGACCACGTCTCCGTGCCGCCAGCAAGCGGGGTGGCGTCCCGCTCGCCGATCGACCCCGTCGAGGATCCGAGTTCGAGCGTGGACAGACAGCCCGCGGTCACGGAGGTGAGTCCAGCTCCGCCCGCGAGGAGCAACCGGCGCCGTTTCATCGCGACACCCCGGGACCGACGGGTGCCCCAGGTAAAACGGTACGGAACGCTCAAATCCTCATCGAAGCTTTTTCCAGCATCTCGGCCTCGACGCTCCTACTCTCCCTGATATCGGCCATCGATCCGATCCCACTCCGCGACGTGACCCTGATCTCCCGCGGTAGATTGGGTCCTCGACCGGACACGTCGAGATGTCTGCGGGAGCCACGGTGACGAGTGAAAAGGGGTTTAGCCACCGTCAGCTATTGGACCTTGCAGAGAACACGGTCTGTCTGCCCACCCACGATCTGTCTGCGCATCCGATCTATCTGCACAACAGTAATGCACGCCCTCGACGAGGTGAATCCACGGATGAGCGACGCGTTGTGGTATCCCGCGGTCGATGACGTCCTCGCCATCCACGAGAACATCGTTGCAGAATACCCGAAGACGGAGCCGGGCGTACGGGCTCGAGGAGCCATCGATTTCGCCATTGAGTACGTCGAGTCGGGAACATTCGACGACGTTCCGAACACGATTCACCGCAGGGCGGTCCACCTCCTTCGTCTCCTCGTCGCAAATCATCCGTTCGTAGACGGGAACAAGCGAACCGCGCTCAACACCGTCGTAGTGTTCTACTTTTTCAACGGATACCGGTTTTCCTATGATGGCGAGATCGAAGACATTCTGAAACGATTCGCTTCGGACGAAGCGGAAGTCGAGAGACAGGAGGTCCTCGAGTATTTCCGCAACCACGTCGAGCGGATGACGTTGGAAGACGCCGTAGACGAGTGGCGTGACGACCTACTTGCGTACGGTGTCGAGAGATTGTCCGAGGAACGATCGGACCCGAACGATTAACCCGACCCACCGATAACGAGCAGGTATGGCCGCAGAAGAGGGAGCGGATGGGGAAGCTCCAATCGACAGGGTCATGGCGGATATCCGGCGTGAGCTCGTGCTTCGAGTCGCACGCGCTGACCGCGACGAGCACCGCGACATCTACGATTCGCTTGCTGACGAGTGATCCTGTCGAGCAACGTCTGTAGCAAATGAGACCAAGACGGTTTTCCTCGTGAAATTCGTATTCTTACCCCCGCTGTAGTTACGGATACAGTCGATCGCCGCCGAGACGGACTGTGACGACCCTCTCCGTAACGGATTAGAACGCGAGGCGAAGGCCCCCAGCACTCGCGGCGACGAGGTGGTCGTGGTCGCCGTCAGCATGTTCGATTACGAGGGAACCCTCCCGGACCGTATCGACCTGGTCCTTCCGAGCTGTGCCCGCCTCACCGTGGGCGGCGGTCGCTGACGACGAGAAGTCACGAGGGGATACTCGTCGGCCTCCCCTCGGCGTACGGACACGCCGGGCCGGACCGACCGAGGTCGGACGTGGTCACTCGATCGGTGGTTCGGCAAGGCCGAGCCGTCGCAATGCCCGCAGGTAGTCCTCCTGGCCGAGCTACGACGGCGATATCCGGGTTCAGCTCGCTCCAGAACTCGATGAACCACCATCGACGAGCTCCCTGCTGTGCTCGGGGGTCACCGTCCACCTCGATCCCTCTCGACGAGCCGGATCAACGCGGTCGACGAACCGGTCGTCATCGCGCCACTGCGGGCGTCGTTCGTCAGACAACCTGCATGTGGTCGTTCAGCAGCTCCTCTTCGGTGAGCTCCGTGCCGTGCGTCTCTTTCATGTGTCTCATCGCCAGTTCGACCGCCTCCTCCTCGTTCTCCGACTGGATGATGAACCGGCACGTGTCCGATACCGATTCGCAGTCGAGCTTGTGTGCGTTAGCCATAGGTGGGTGAGAGCTCGTCGGCACCGTCCACCGTGGTCGTTCACCGTGACCGTTCACCGTGGCCGTTCGCCGGCGCCGAAGAACACTCCCATCGTATTGGCCTTGGTACACGTTAACTCTTCGCAATACAGTCTCGGCGACCGGTCGGCGGGTTCACTGGATTCGTGAAGGATCGGTCGTGTTCCTGGGAAAACGATGAACGAACGTCGCCCGGTGATATCGCGGGTGGTCGGAGGTAGCATCGACGGATTCGCGCCGATCGGCTGTCTGTTCGGAATGGGCATCCGGTTCGGGTGGCCCTCTCCCAAATCCTGGACCGCTACGTGTCGCACGCAGCCAGATCGTCCTCCGTCAGTTGCGCGATGAACGGCATGAGTGTCTCGGCGTTCGGGCGGATCGCCACCGAATCGTCGTCCCGGTCGTACGCCACGACGTCGGCCTGTTCGAGCCGGGGGATGTGGGTGTGATAGAGGCTGAGGTGGACCTCGTGTCGTTCGGTAGCCGTGGGATCGTCGTGTGCGCGTTCGGCGACCCCTTCGGCCAGTTCGCACATCGAGAGGTACTCGGCACACTGTTCTCTGAGGATCTGCACAGCCAGGAGCCTCCGTCGGTTCCCCAGCAGTGCGAAGCACTCGGTCTCTGAAAGTTTCTCTGTCATTTTCGGTCCCGTGTTGCATGTGTACTGGCCGGGTCGACGGCGATATATCCGGATTATCGTGTCTCCCGATTCATTCCGTGAACGATCGAAAACTTTCCAGGTCAGATAAATCTCAGACGTCTGTCAATTATGGCCGTAGATAATACCATCTCTGGACGGTGTTTTCTAAATGCTATAGAATAAAGCGCAGGTAAAGGGTCTGGACGGACTCACAGGAGACGCCCACGGATCGGTCCGCGATGACTGGTGTCCGATGGCCGGAAATCAGAATGGAGTGACCGTTAGCCGGCGGTCCCCGGTCGGAACGGCGGTCCCTGGCGAGACATGCTATAGAATCAAGCGTCAATACTTGGGTAAAGCTACGCGCTGTAGAGTAAGGAAGTTTTATAGGATCCGACCAACCCCTAACCAACAGGTGACCATCTATCACCACGTTGCAACAGCTACTGGACGAGCTCGATCCGAAGAGCGTCGACATGCTCCGCGTGATCGACGACCGAGAGGGCGAGGCCACGACCTCGGAGATCCGGGAGGTGACCGGGTTGAGCAACAGCCAGGTCGCGTACCGCCGCGAGAAGCTTCGGGAGTACGGGCTGATCGAGGTCCGGACTGGCGAACCGACGGGCTCGCGGACGCCGCCGAAGACCCACACGCTTACCGCGTCGGCCCGGTCGCACGTCGACGCCGGACTGTTCGAGCTCGCCGACGCCCCCGTGACGAGCGACGTGACGCAACTCAGCACGCAGGTCAACCACCTGCGCGATCGCCTCGACGACCTCGCCGAGACGGTCGACCGCCTCGAGGAGGGCCTCGCGGCGCTGGACTACGCGCTGGACGAGCGGGTCGGAGACCACGCCGAGGTCCGAGAGGCGGCGGACGGGGCGACGATGGCGAGCGCGGTGGAGACCCTGCAGGCCGATATCGCGGACCTCCGAAAGGAGGTCTCGGCGCTGGACGAACGCAAGAAGGACAAGCTGTTCGGGTGAGGGCACGCTCCGTGTCGCTGTGGCGATCTCCCGTGATGGTGCCCAACGGTCCTGGTCTAACCGTGTTCCATTCTCCGTGATCGGCGACGGTGCTGGGTACCCCCGGGATCGTTAACCGGGTCGCCCGGCGTGCACCGGCGACGCAAATGGTGGGAACAGTTAACGTGTCGTACGCCAAAGGACAGATGACGCTCTTCCTGCTAGGCGGGGGCAGTGGCGAGTCGAGCGTGCGGGATGAGGTCCAGCCATGGCAACCACAGTACGACAACTCAAAGATGGTGACGAGACAGCTCTGGAGAACTTTCAGGAGGCGTTCCGAGGCGAACTGATCCAGCCGGACGACCCGGACTTCGACGACGCGCGCTCGCTCCACAACGCGATGATCGACAAGCGGCCAGGTGCGATCGCGAAGTGTGCGAACGTAGCGGACGTCGTCGCGTCGGTGAACTTCGCGCGCGAACACGACCTCGACGTCGCGATCCGTAGCGGCGGCCACAGCGGCCCCGGTCTGGCGAGCGTGGACGACGGACTGGTCGTCGACCTCTCCGACATGACGGGGATCCGCGTCGATCCCGACGCGAGGACCGTTCGCGTCGAGCCGGGATGTACCTGGGGTGACGTCGACCACGCCGCCCACGCGTTCGGGCTGGCGACCGTCAGCGGGGTCATCTCGACCACCGGCGTCGGCGGACTGACCCTCGGCGGTGGACACGGCTATCTGACCCGGAAGTACGGACTCACGATCGACAACCTGCTGAGCGCCGACGTGGTTCTGGCCGACGGTCGACTCGTCCACGCCAGCGAGGACGAGCACCCGGACCTGTTCTGGGCGCTCCGTGGGGGCGGCGGCAACTTCGGGGTGGTCACGTCGTTCGAGTTCCAGCTCCACCCGGTGGACACGGTCGTCGGCGGACCCATGTTCTGGCCGATCGACGAGCTGGAGACCACGATGCGGTGGTACCGCGAGTGGCTCCCGGAGGCGCCCGAGGACGTCTACGCGTTCTACCTGACCGCCGAGGTGCCCGGCGCTCCCTTCCCGGAGGAGCTCCACGGGGAGAAGGTCTGCGGACTGCTCTGGTGCTACACGGGACCGGCCGCCGACGCCGAGGAGGTGCTCCAGCCGGCGCGCGACGTCGCCGAACCGCTGTTCGAGCACGTCGGGGAGATGCCGTATCCCGCGATCCAGTCCATGTTCGACGACCTGTACCCGTCGGGTGACCAGTGGTACTGGAAGGGCGACTTCGTGCGGGAGCTGAGCGACGAGGCGATCGCCGAGCACGTCCGCTTCGGGGAGGTCCCGACGGCGAAGTCGACGATGCACCTCTACCCGATCGACGGCGCCGTCCACCGCGTCGACGACGACGAGACGGCGTGGAACTACCGCGACGCGACCTGGTCGATGGTCATCGCCGGGGTCGATCCAGACCCGGCCAAGCGCGAGACGATCAGGGAGTGGGCTCGCGAGTACTGGCAGGCGCTGCACGAGCACTCGGCAGGCGGTTCCTACATCAACTTCATGATGGACGAGGGCGAGGAGCGGGTCCGGGCAACCTACGGTGACAACTTCGAGCGGCTTGGTGCCGTCAAGGCCCGGTACGATCCCGACAACGTCTTCCACGTGAACCAGAACATCGAGCCGGCGGACTGAGGTCGGGATACCGGCTTCCTCGTCGTTCTCCGAACGTCGGACTCCTGTTCGTGAGCGCCGCCTGTGTGTGGCTGGCTCATAGCTTGTGGCTGGCTCATAGCTTGTGGCTGGCTCATCGCCGGCGAGGTGGAGCCTCACGACCGTGTCGACGGTTACCAGGTCGATACCGGTCTACGTCCACCCGAAAGGACGTGCCTCTGTCGCTTCCTACGTGTGTTTTCGAACGTGCGACTCGGGTGGACCACGAGTGCCATGACGCCTCGAACGGCCGACCGAATCGTCAGCTCGGCGGGTACCCCCGACTCGTCACTCCCCGGTCGGACGCTGGATGGTGAGGGTGTTGGCGATGAGCGACCCGTGGCCGCGACGCAGGCGGTTCGACAGCGACTGCTGGGTGATGCCGAGCCCGTCGGCGATCTCCGTGAGGGTCGCCCGACGCGGCGTCTCGAAGTAGCCCGCCTCCCAGGCGGACACGAGCGCCTCCTGTTGCTTCTCGGTCAGGCCGTACTGGCTGCCGGTCAGCGGCTGGGTCGCCTCGAAGAGCCGTCTGACCGTCACGTCGACGTCGTACTCGTCGACGAACTCCTGGAAGGTGGAGAGCTGGTCTGTGTCCTCGAAGCGGAGCTCGATCTCCCAGCGCTCGTGGGTCGCGGTCGCGCTGAGGACCACCGACGCGAAGTCCAGCAGCGTGTAGGTCATGTCCTCCATCTCCTCGATCCACTCCGCCCGGTAGAGCCCGGTCTCCTCGAAGCGATCGATGCGGTGCAGGTTCCGGACCGACGGATCGTCGCCGGCGGCCGCCTCGAACGCCTCGAGTTGGACCTCCGAGACCCAGAAGTACGGGGTGAGGACGCGCTCGCTGGCGGCGACGCGCTCGATCTCGACGACGGCGTCCGGGAGCGCGGCGAGCGTCCGGGCGAACGCCATCGCCTCCGACTGGAGGTGGAACTCCGCGAAGATGCTCATACCCGACGTACGGAAGGCGGGAGATAAAAACGGAGAGGGATGACGGATCGCGGTCGGCCACCGTTCGTCGGTGGCGTGTGAACGCTCGGTCCGCTGATATCGTGTGGAATCGCGACCTACCGCTCGTCTGCGAGAACGGTCTCGAGCGTCCCTGCGTCGTCTCCGTCCTACGGCGTCCCGGACCGAAGGAGTAACCAGCCTCGAACCCCCAGACCAGGTAATGAGCCACCAGGCACCGCCGCTCGACGTCGAGCACCTACGGGGGGACTTCCCGATCCTCGCGCGGGAGT
>SLIW01000509.1 GCA_007135435.1 Natronomonas sp. | reverse complement strand
TCGCGAGCGAGCCTTTATCGGCAGACCGGCCGAACGCCCGGCATGGTCGAATCGGACGGTTCGCCGCACCAGGCCGCCGCAGAGGCGTTCGCCCGGCGTGTCGGCGAGCGGTTCGAAGGAGGCGTCGAGGCGGTCCTGCTCTACGGGAGCGTCGCCCGCGGCGAACAGCGAGGCGTGGCGTCGGACGTCGACCTGCTGGTCGTGCTCGCGGACGACGTCGACTGCGATGAATACGAACACCGTGTTCGCGAGCTCGCCTACGACGTCGAACTCGAGTACGGGGTGGCCCTCTCGCTGGTCGTCACGACGGCAGCGGACTACGCACGGGAGGCGAACCGACCGTTCTTCCAACAGGTCCAGCGGGACGCCGAACGGCTGTATGGCTGAGCAGCCTGACGAACCGGGGGCCGAGCTGGAGCGTTTTCGGGAGGCGTTCCACGATGCGGAGGTCCTCCTGGCAGGCGACGGTTCGGACGCCGGCGTCCTGAACCGACTGTACTAGACCCGCGGCATCTCCTTGTAACACGCCGCACGTGTCGGTCCCGTCGGCGTGACGTCACCCCACAGATTCACGATCGAGGTCCAGGACCACCACCGATTTGTATTCGCCGGTGGTACCTCCCCACATGAGCGAGCTTCGCACCCCGGCCCCGGTGGAGAAGCCGGTGGTCCTGACCATCGCGGGCAGCGACTCCGGCGGCGGTGCGGGGATCCAGGCCGACCTGAAGACCATCGAGGCGATGGGCGGCTTCGGCACGTCGGCGATCACGGCCGTGACCGCCCAGAACACGACCGGCGTGACCTCGAGCCACGTCCTCCCGGTCGCGGAGCTCACCGCGCAGATCGAGGCCGTGCTGTCGGACTTCGACGTCCGGGCGGTCAAGACGGGGATGCTCGCGACGACCGAGGTGGTCGAGACCGTCGTCGAGTACGCCCGCGGGCTCGCGGTCCCCCTCGTCGTCGACCCCGTGATGGTGGCGACCTCGGGCGACCGCCTGCTCACCGAGGAGGCCGAGGCCGCCTACGAGGCACTGATCGCCGAGTCGACGCTGGTGACCCCCAACGCCGACGAGGCGGCCGTCCTCACCGACGTCGAGCCCGCGGACGAGGCCGGCGCCCGCCTGGCCGGCCAGCGCCTGCTCGCGATGGGCGCCGACGCGGCCCTCGTGAAGGGCGGTCACCTCCCCGGAGACGAGGTCGTGGACGTGCTCGTGACCCCGGAGACGGTCGAGACCGCCAGGCACCCCCGGATCGACACCGAGGCCACCCACGGGTCGGGGTGTACGCTCTCGTCCGCCATCGCCACCCGGCTGGCCCACGGCGAGCCGCTCGTCGACGCCGTCGACCGCTCCCTCGCGTTCATGAGTCGGGCGATCCGGTACCACCACGCCGTCGGCGAGGGGCCGGGCGCCGTCCACCACCTCGTCGCGCTCCGGAACGAGGCCGCCCGCGAGGCGACGGCCGAGGAGGTCCGGGGCGTCGTCGCGCGGCTCGTCGACGCGGACGTCCGGCCGCTGGTCCCCGAGGTCGGCATCAACGTCGTCGGCGCGTCGCCGTACGCCGAATCGGTCGACGAGACGGCTGCCGTCGAGGGCCGCATCGCGCGGACGCTGTCCGGCGTGGCGCCGACCCTCGGCGTCCGGTTCGGCGCGTCCAGCCACGTCGCCCGGTTCCTCCTCGGCGCCAGGGAGCACCACCCCGGCCTACGGTTCGCGGTGAACGTCCGGTTCGACGACGCCGTCGAGGAGGCGCTCGCATCGCTCGGCTGGGAGGTCGCCGAGTACGACCGGGACGCCGAGCCGACCGAGGCCGCCGGGACGATGGACTGGGCCGCGCGGGAGGTGTTCGGCCCCGACACCCGCTGGGCCGAGGAGCCGCCGACGGCGGTCGTCGATCGTGGTGCGGTCGGCAAGGAGCCGATGACGAAGCTCGTAGCGGAGGACGCGGGGACGCTCGCCGAACTGGTGGTCGATCTGAACGGTGCGGTCTGAACGGGGCGATCTGAACGGGGCGATCTGAACGGGGCGATCTGAACGGTGCGGTCTGAACGGGGCGATCCGAACGGGGCGGTCTGAACAGGGCGATCCGAACGGGGCGGTCCGGGATCCCCGGTGGTCGCCCTGGTGACGAGTCATCGTGACGTGGAACGCGGCCCAGATCAATCGTCACGAAGTGAGGTCCCAGAGCACGTATCGAAAATTTATCAATAATTGAAAAAATCTACGAAGAAACCAATCAACAAGCAAGTATAATTATCCGGTACGAATATAGGAAATTTACCGGACGTAAGGATGATACGGCTAAAACAAGCCTTTATACTTTTCACGACCTGTGATACGGTATGGCAAATGTACCAGATCGTAGTGATTTTGACCGCCGATCGGTGCTGAAGGCGACGGGGGCACTCGGCATCGCCGGGTTCGCCGGCTGCCTGGGCAACGGCGACGACGACGTGGCGGACGACACCGCGGACGACACAGACGACACGGACGACACCGCCGACGACGATGAGCGAGCGGACGTGATCCGGTGGCACGCCGGGGGGACCGGCGGCACCTACTATCCGCTGTCGGGCGAACTCGAGACCATCATCGAGGACGTGACCAACTACGACGTCCAGGTCTCGTCGACCGGCGCCAGCGTCGAGAACGTCGGGAGCCTCGAGACGGGCGACGCCGACATCGCGCTCATCCAGAACGACATCGCGTACTTCGCGTACAACGGGGTCGCGCTCGATGCCTTCGAGGGCAACCCGGTGGAGTCCCTCCGTGGCATGGCCAGCCTCTATCCGGAGACAATCCACATCATCACCCACCCGGAAGCGGGCGTCGACACCCTCGAGGACCTCGACGGCCAGCGGGTCAACACGGGCGACCTCGGCTCGGGGACGCAGGTCAACGCCCTGCAGATCCTCGAGAGCGTCACCGGCCTCACCACGGACGACTTCGACGAGGTGAACACCGACTTCGCGCAGGCGGCCGACCAGATCCGCGACCAGGACATCGAGGCGGCGTTCATCGTCGGCGGCTGGCCGGTCGGCGCGGTCGAGGAGCTCGCGACGACGACGGACATCGAGCTCATCGACCTCGACGCGGACGCCCGCGAGGCCGCGATGGCCGACGCCGAGTGGTTCGCCGAGGACACCATCCCCGGCGGGACCTACGACGGTGTCGACGAGGACACCGACACCGTCTCGGTCCAGGCGATGATGGCCACCCGCGAGGACTTCGACGCCGACGTCGTCGAGGAGGTCACGGCGGCGATCTTCGACAACGCCGACCGCCTGACGATCAAGGCGGACTTCATCAACGTCGACACCGCACAGGACGGCATGCCCATCCCGCTCCACGAGGGCGCGGAAAACTACTTCGGGTAGTGTGTCCCGCCGGCCGTGGGCGCTCGTCGGTGCTATGCTCGTCGCCGTGGTCCTAGCGGCGGCCCTGGCGACCGGCGCGGCGACCACACCGCTTTTCGCCGGTGACACCGACCCGGCCCATCAGCCAGCCGATCAGGAGTACCACCCACACCTCGTCGTCTCCCTCGACGACGGCGCGGACCTGCTCGCCGTTCCGGTCGACGAGGGCGCCGAGGTCGCGATCGAGTACACCCACAGCGTCGAACGGACGCTCGTGACGGACGTCTACGTCGTCGCCGACGGCGCCCTCGTGGCCGACCGGATGCTGTTCAGCTCCTTCGGTGCGGGCCTGCCGTCGGAGGCCGAGGTCACCCGCGAGGGCGACAGGTACGTATACGAGCCGCCGAAACAGCGCTACGACGAGTTGGTCGTCTCGACCGGCCCCATCGCCGGCCACGAGCTCGTCGTCGACGGCGATCGCTACGACCTCGCCGACCGCGCCGACGGCGGGACCGTCACCGTCCGGATCGAGAGCCGTCCTCTATAGCATGGCAGAAGACAACCCGAACGACCCTGGCGGAGATGCCCCTGGCGGAGACGCGCCTGGCGGCGATGGTCCCGGCGGAGCTGTCCCTGGCGGAGAAGTGCCTGGCGGCGATGGTCCCGGCGGAGACGACCTCGACTTAGACCCCGATCCCGACCCCGAGGACGTCGACCAGATCCTCGAGGAGATCGAGCGCAAGCGGTCGCTCCGCGGCTGGGCGGCCGTCGCCGTCGCGACCGTGGGAATCCTCTTTTCCACCTACCAGATGTGGCTCGCCGCGCGCGGGTTCGTCTTCGAGTTCACCCTCCCGGTGGTCGGTACCTACCGCATCGCGGCCCTCCAGAGCCTCCAGGTCCGCGCCATCCACGTCACGTTCGCGTTGATCCTCGCGTACCTGATGTACCCGCCCACGAGCGGCGACGGCCGCGTCGCACGGAACCTCGGACGGATCCCGCCGATGGTTCGCGATCGGTTCGGGGAGAGCCCCGTCACCGCGGGGGTCGACCGACTCCGGGACGGCGTCCGGTGGTTCGTCGTCGACACGAACCGCGACCGCGTCACGCCGGCGGACATCACCCTCATCTTCCTGGCGTTCCTCCCCACCATCTACTACTTCCGGCACTTCGACGAGATCACGGCGGTCATCCGCGTCAGGGGCCTCGGCGGCGGCGCCACCATCGGCGAGCTCTACCCCTCGCTGGCGCCGCTCGAGGTCGGCCTGTTCGCGGAGTACGCCGTCGCGTACCTGATGGGGGTGCTCGCGATCCTACTGGTCCTGGAGGCGACCCGGCGCTCCCTCGGGCTGCTCCTGATGGGGCTGGTCTCGCTGTTCATCCTCTACGGCCGGTACGGCCACATGATCCCCCGCGACTGGCCCGGGTTCGGCATCCTCTCGATCAGCTACCTCCGGTGGGACCAGATCGTCCAGAACCTCTGGTACACCGGCGAGGGCATCCTCGGCGTCCCGGTGGCCGTCAGCGTCCGGTTCATCTACATCTTCATCCTCTTCGGCGCGTTCCTCGAGATGTCGGGCGCCGGCAAGTGGTTCATCGACCTGGCGTACTCGCTGACGGGCACCCGCAAGGGCGGCCCCGCGAAGGCGAGCGTCGTCTCCTCGGGCTTCATGGGCATGCTCTCGGGCTCGTCGGTCGCCAACACGGTCACCACCGGCGCGCTCACCATCCCGCTGATGAAGCGCTCGGGCTACTCGGCGGAGTTCGCCGGGGCCGTCGAGTCGTCGGTCTCCTCGGGCGGCCAGATCCTCCCGCCGGTGATGGGCGCCGCCGCCTTCCTCATCGTCGAGTTCACCGGCACGCCGTTCCGCGAGGTCATCATCGCGGCCACGCTGCCGGCGCTGATGTTCTTCTTCGGCATGTGGGTGATGGTCCACTTCGAGGCGGCCAAGCACGGCATCGGCGGGCTGCCGCGCTCGGAGCTGCTCGACGTCGGCCCGCACATGCGACGCGGGTGGTTCTACCTCGTCCCGATCGGGCTCCTGCTCTACTACATCGTCATCGCCCGGCTGTCGATCGGCCGGGCGGGCTGGCTCACCATCCTCGCGGTGGTCGCGCTCATCGCGATGGTGGCCGCCTACAACGAGCAGTTCCGCCCGTACCTCGCCGGCGGCGTCGTAGGGGCGTTCACCCTCGTCGCCGTCTCCCTGTACCTCACCGGGACCCACCCCGTCGGCGTCCTCATGGGGCGGGCCGGCGAGGGTCTCCCCGTCCTGCAGTCGGTCCGGGGCGCCTTCGACTACTGGGAGGTCGTCCTCATCGCGGTCGGCCTGCTCGCGCTGCTGGCGCGCCCGGCCGGCGCCGCGCCGCTGCTCGAGCTCGACGACACGGTCAACAAGGCCGCGGGGTTCCTCGACGAGCGGTACGACCAGGAGCTCGCGACCACCCGCGCGGGGCTCTTCGTGACGTTCTTCTTCAAGTCGATGGACAACGGGGCCCGGACGGCGACGGTGGTCGTCATCGCCGTCGCCGCGGCGGGCATCATCCCCGGGATCATCGGCCTCACCGGCCTCGCGGGCAGTCTCCGCCGGTTCATCCTCACCGTCAGCGCCGGCTCGCTCGTCCTGCTGCTCATCCTCGCGGGTATCTCGGCGATCATCGTCGGGATGGGCATGCCCACGACCGTCATGTACATCGTCATCATCGTCCTCCTGGGGCCGACCCTCGGCGAGTTCGGCATCGCGATCCTCGCGACCCACCTGTTCGTCCTCTACCTTGGGCTGATGGCGGACGTCACGCCGCCGGTCGGGGTCGCCGCCTTCGCCGCCGCGGGGGTCGCCAAGTCGGAGCCGATACAGACATGTATAACCGCCTTCCTGCTGTCGCTGAACAAGATCCTCGTCCCGTTCGCGTTCGTCTTCGCCCCCGGCATCCTGCTGCTCCGCGGCGCCGACCAGCCGGGGGAGGTTTCGGTCGTCGGCTGGGCGGACGTCACGGACCTCGGGTTCTTCCTCCCGGAGGTGCTCGTCCCCGTGGTCGCGGTCTTCGTCGGCGTCTACGGCCTCGGCGTCGCCATCATCGGCTACTACAAGACGTACGTCTCCCGGCCGGCCCGATGGGGCTTCATCGTCAGCGCGGGCTTCCTGTCGATCCCCGCGATGGTGCTCATGCCCGCCGGCACCGCCCTCGGGTTCGCCGGGGTCGACGTGACGCTGTACACCATGACGACCGACCTCGCGCTCCGTGGCGTCGGCGCGGTCATGTTCGCCGCGCTCATCTTCCATAACACCCGCAAGGCCAGGGCGCAGCCCGCCGAGGAGGAGCGGCCGGTCGACCGGGACGAGCCCGTCGTGGCCGGTTCGGAGTGACCGGTGACGGAGAGCGACTGGTTGGTTCGGAGTGACTGGGCGGCAGAGAGCGACTGGTCGGCGGAGAGTGACCGGCCGAGGGTCCCGGTCGCGAGCACGACCTCCCGATTCGTCCCTCGCTCGGCCTCCAACGAATACAGCCCACGGCCCCCAACGAATACGGGCCCCGCCCCCGTACCGGGCGGCCATGCAGCCCGACCGGTTCTTCCACGTCGCGGTGAAGACCGACGACCTCGACGCGAGCGTCGACTTCTACCGGGACGCCCTCGGCGGCGCGATCGTCGCCGAGAGCGGCCCCGACGACGACGTCACCTACGCCGCCCTCGTGGTCGCGGACAAGCGCGTGTACTGCTTCGAGCGGGCGCCCTACGAGGCGGCAGGACT
>SLIW01000258.1 GCA_007135435.1 Natronomonas sp. | reverse complement strand
GAGAACAGCGGCGGTTCGTGGGCTACGATGCCTCGAAGGAGGTCGGGTCGCTCGCCCGCCAACCGAAGCGTAATTGAGCCGCCGAAGGACTGCCCAAATACCCACGCGGGGCCTATCTCCATATCCTCGATCAGCGCGGCAAGATCGGCAACATCCTCCTGGACGCTACCCTGTCCGCTCGGTCGATCGCTTTTCCCATGCCCACGACGGTCATACGTGATAACGCGAAGTGACTCTGCCAATGGTGGGAGCATCGGATTCCACGTCCCACGGGATAGCCATGATCCGTGCACCATTACGAGCGGCGGACCGGTTCCCGACCGCTCGTATGCAATTTCAGTCCCATCTGCGGACGTGACGGCCGCTATCCCATTTTCTTCATCCGGCTCTGTTGCACTAGTCATGGTGGTGTGCCCCTCCTGTCGGAGTTGTGGAGATTGCTCGCACACGGGTTTATAGTTTGCCATCAGGTAACACACACCATAGTGCCGGTCCTCGTGAGTAATAGATGCGCGCCTTCGGAGTCGTAGCGATGTCGTTTCGAATTCTCGGCACGGAGCCGCTCGGAATCATGGCGCGGTCACGCGAATCCCGGGAATTTTCATATCGATAATTATAGATTGAACATTTGACCCAATGTGGAGAGGGGCTATATTCACCACCGTGGACACTCCTCTATAACCCATTTGATGAGATTCGCGTGCATGATATGCGCCCTATATTCAGCACCTTCTGAGAGATTTGCTCAGAGCCTGTCAGAACCCGTCTGCTGAATATAGAGTGTGGAGTATGAATTCAGCACTCGCTCGCCGTTACTTTCTATCCGTAGAACTCCTCGTGAACGCGTATCCCTTCGGTTTCGAGGACTGGACCGTCAATATCCGTGGTCCCTCCCTTGTGTTTGATCACGTCCTTGCAGGAGATTCCGCTTTCTGCCTCTCCCCGCACACGAGCAAGTGACTCTCCGGAGACGCTGTAGACGACCCGATTCAGCCCGGCATAGTAAATCGCCGTCGCACACATCTCGCACGGTTCGGTGCTGGTATACATGGTGCAGTCAGCGAGGTCGTCAGGATCAAGCTCCGAGGCCGCCCATCGTGCGAGTTTCAGTTCGGGATGAGCGGTGATGTCGTTCTCGGTTACCGTGGTGTTCTTCGACCGCTTGACGACCTCGTCACCGACAACGAGCAACGATCCAAACGGGGTGTTCCCGCTGGAAACCGCCTCGCGCGCCAGTTCGATCGCTTCCCGGAGATACGCCTCATCCGTGCTCATACGGTCACTTCATCCGCTGGAACTTAGTATTCGGCGCAGTATCCCAACCTATCGATAGTAGAGCCAATACAGCCATCCGTAATTCTCGGCGTAGTATTGCTTTCGCGCCCTGTGTTCAGCACATACTGAACGAACGACCCGATTCCTGTCAGAAACGACGTGACCGACTCAGAGCACGAGATCAGGACCGCTTCACGTCCCTTTGAGGTGCCGGCATGGGTATCTTATCCGGGCTCGTACCATCCCCACGTCTACCCGGAAAGCTGTGGGGCTCTTTCTATTCATGGGGGTTGCGTTCGGCGCTGCCTTCCCGGCGATCAAGGCGGGACTAGCCGACGCTCCGCCGCTGCTGTTCGCGGCACTACGGTACGACCTGGCGGCGCTGCTACTCCTCGCCTACGCTGTGTTCGTCCTACGGGACTGGCGGCCTCACCGGCGCGCCGACTGGTTGGCCGTCCTCGCGGGGGGTGTGCTGTTCTTCGGGTCCACGGGCTTCCTCTATCTCGGACAGCAGTACACGACCGCCGGCGTCTCGGCGATCATCTACAGTCTCGGCCCCATCCTGACAGTCGTCCTCGCGTGGGCGCTATTGCCCGCCGAGCGTCTCTCCCGGCGGGCGCTGGTCGGCGTCCTCATCGGTCTGGTGGGCGTCGTCCTCGTCGTTCGTCCCACTCCTGAAGCGCTGTTCAGCGACGACTTCCGGGGCAAGCTACTGGTGTTGACGGCCATCACGGGTGTCACGCTGGGGTCGATCGGGATCCGCATGAGCGGGTCGCACATGCCCGCAGCGACGACGACGGGCCTCTCGTTGGCGCTCGGAGGCGCAGTGCTCCACGTCGGGAGTCTCCTGTCGGGCGAACCTCAGGCCATCGCCCTCACCCCGACGTTCGTCGGATCGTACCTCTACCTCGCAGTGGTCGCCACCACGTTGGGCTTCGTTGCGTACTTCTCGTTGCTCGACCGGGTCGGCCCCCACCAGGCAAACCTCGTGGTCTACGTCGTCCCCGTCGTCGCCACCATCGTCGGGTGGGCCTGGCTGGGCGAGCACCTGCCCGCTGTCACCCTGGCCGGGTTCTTGGTGATCTTCACGGGATTCCTCGCGGTCAAGTGGCCCGAACTGTCCCAGAGCGTCCAGTCCGCCTGGATTCGAACCCGGGGCCAGCGCGCCTGACGGTGATCCGGCGATCCGAAAGAGTACCAGTGTGTAGCTGAGACAGGAGTGGCCGAGTGCTGTATTCGCGCTGTGTATCTTGCACGACTTCAAAAAGATGAGGGAAATTCGGCAGTTCGACCGTGGGACGATAATCATGTCGATCAACGGTTGAAGCTACACTCGTTGGGTACCTGCACGGGGGAGCCGTTTCGGTCTTGCTACCGCTGACGGACTTTGCACTGGACGGGAAGCTTTCGATAGATCTCGCCCACCACGCCACTTCCGTGCCGCCACCGCGCCGCTACCGCTCCTCGACGTGCCGGACGTCCACGGCGATCCCCCGGGTCGATTCGACCATCGCCACCCCGTGGCAGGCGGCCCTGCCGACCCCGAAGGCGGCCGGTCCCTCGAAGACGACCTCGTCGCCCGGGCGGATCTCGGAATCGGCGTCGACGACTCCGGGGGAGAGGACGCTCCCGCTGGGGACGAAACCGTCGATCTCGACGGTTTTCGTCGGCGCGTCGCTGTCCCGCCAGGTGCGGGCGCCGGCGATCGTCAGCGACAGCGTACCGTACTGCGGGACCATCGTCGCCAGGTGGTCGCCTCGATCGACCCCGTCACTGTCGCCGTTGCTGTCACCGTTACCGTCACCATCGCTCGTACCGGCCCGGACCCGTAGCCCTGGGTACCTCCCCTCGGTCGTCGCGTCGGGGCCGAAGACCTGATCGCCGGCGCCGTCGCCGAACTGGAAGTCGGCGATGGCGCGGACGGTCGCCGACTCGCGCTCCCATTTCTGGTAGCTGTCCTCGCCGTCGAGGGCGGCCTGCAGGTTCCCGAGCGACTCGTCGGTCGTGGGGTGGTCGACGACCGTGTACTCGAACGCGATACCGGTGGCGTCGGCGACCCGCTCGCAGATCGCGCGGTAGCCCTCGTCGGGGACGTGGGCGATGTGGCGATCGTAGTCGGCCCGCTCGAGGTACCGCTCGAGGACGGCGGCGACGAACTCGATCTCGGTGGCCGTCCACCGCCCGGTGACGACGCTGTCGTAGTGCTGGGCGGGATAGGTGGTCTCGAGCTCGTTCGGGACGACCCCGATCGGGGAGGTCATCGAGACGATGTGCCCCCGGAACTGGATGGCCCGCGAGAACTGTCGGTGGCTCTGGGAATCGCTGTAGGGCTTGCGGGCCGAACAGGGGACCAGCACGAGCGGCGCGTCGAGCCGCCGGCGATAGCGGCTCGTGACGCGGTCGGCGAACCGCTGGATCTCCACCCGGCGGAGCGCGTCCTCGGTCGCGGCGAGCAGCTCGTTGCGCCTGAAGATCGGCGTCCGCTCCTCGATGTAGCCGTACTGCTGGTCGAGCCGTCGGAAGGTCGCCGTCGACCACGCCTCGTGTCGGGCCTGCCCCTCGACGTAGTCGCGGAGCCGGCCGTCGGCGATGCGGTGTCGGATCCGCGTCAGCTCGTTCCGGAGGGCACTGGCGTTGTGCGCGGCGCAGTCGGCGCGGTCGAACTCCTCGCGGGGCGTCCGGCAGGCCTCGCATCCACAGGGGAGCTCCTCGAGGTCCTCGAGGAACGACTCCCCGTCGGTGCCGAGGTAGAACCCCTCGAGGCCCCGGGCCCGTGCCCGCTTCTCGTCGAGGAGGTCGACCCCGGCGTAGACCAGCGTGGCGGCGTTCGCGGGGGTCGCGACCCCCGAGAGGTACAGCGCCGTGTCGTCCGGGATCGCCTCGCGGACGGTGACGATCGCCTCGACGAACGCCTCGGCGTGGCCGACGTAGCCCGGTGCACCGGCCAGGACGTACGCGTCGGTCCCCTGGTTTCGGGCGGTCGACGGCGAGATCACGGCCGCGCTGGGGAACCCGACGTCGGGGTGCTCGACCGCGAACGCCTCGGCGACGGGCCGTTCGGTCCCGGGAGGGAACGAGCGATGCGGAAGTACCGTCAGCTGGGACGTGTCGCCGTCCGGACCCTCCCGGTCCGCGGTCCAGAGACTGCCGGCGTCCCGGACGACCTCGTCGACCAGCGCCGGGGTCGCGAGCGGCTCGTCGAGGCGCAGCTCCCCTCGGCGGGCGGCCCCGTCGCGCTCGTGGACCTCGAAGTACTCCGTCACTGGTCCGACTCGGACGCCGCCGGACAACTATCTTGCCTTCCCGCCTCGTCGCCGTGTACGCTGAACGCCTCGCCACCCGGCGGGGTCTCTCGGTAGGCCACTCGGCGGGGTCTCTCGGTAGGCCACTCGGCGGGGTCTCGCGGGACTCCGCCCGGCAGGGTCTCGCGGGGCTCCGCTCGATGAGGTATCCCATGGCCCCGATCGGTCGGGGGTCTCGGGTCACCGCTCGAGCCGTCACCTCGGAGTGCCCCACCCGTCTGCGCTATCGGCGCTTTCGGCGCGTGTAACTACATCAAACCCTTTTTAGTCGGCGCTTCTTTACGCGACAGGTAAGCGTCCGCCGGGGGACGAAGACGGGTCCAGATGTCTCACGAACCAAACGAACTGGGTGCACGACAGCCGCCGCCGACCGACCGGTCGGAGTCGGCGCCCAAGATCGTCTCGGTCGGGGCCTCCCAGCTGGAGGGTGCCTCGGACGTCCTCCTGCTGGGACCGATGCGCCGGTCACTCGACGACGAGGTCTGTTCGGCCTGTCTGGAGGCCGCTTCCGGCGTCGGACCCCGCCTGGATGCAGGGACGGACGACGAGATGAACGCCCGCGGGGAGCCGGGACCCGGAAGCTCGAGGAGTTCGGACGAGACCACCGGGACGGCCGGGGTGCCGGAGGCCGGCCGGAACGTCCTCCTCGTCTCGCTCACTCAGCAGGCGGACGACCGGCTCGCCGTCGTGCGGAATCGGTTCGGCCGGCTGCCCGAGCACGTCGGCGTCGTCAGCTGCACCGACCAGTACGGATCGACCATCTCGACCGACTCGCCAGCCGCGGCCACATCGGCATCGAGGAGCGACGGTGGCGAGACGAGCATCTCCGTCGACGTGGTCGAGGATCCCTCGGACCTCCCGAAGCTGGGGATCGCCATCACGCGGATGGCGGAGGGGTTGCGGACGGCCGGCGGGATCGTCGTCTGCGTCCACTCGGTGACGGCACTGCTGCAGTACGCGGAGCCACAGCGCGTCTTCCGGTTCATCCACGTCCTGCAGAACCAGCTCGATGGGGTCCGTCACTATCACATGGACTCGGACGCCCACGACCGCCAGACGATCGCGACGCTCAGGCCGCTGTTCGACCGGGTCGTCGAGTTCGACGCCGACGGGACGGTCACGGTGACGAAGTGAGGACGGGGGAGCCCAGATGAAGGATCACGGAATCAGATACCAGGGACGGACGGCCACGGCTGGAGCCATCGCTCCGAATCACGGAGCCACCGCTCCGGAGGGGGTGTGAGCCGTGTCGGTGGCCGTCCGGTCCAAGTGGGCAGTCGCCCAGTACGGTCTCGCGATCGCCGCGGTCCTGGCGCTCGCCGGCGTCCTTGCGCTCGCCGGCGGGCTCGCCGCCTACACGGACCAGCCGACCGAGGAGGTCACCCAGACGGTCGCCGAAGGGACGGTCTCGACCGAGCTGGAGACCAGCGCCGTCGTCACCGGCGAGACGCCGCTGTACCAGCAGGGCGAGACCCTGTCCAACAAGCCGGTGTACTTCTACAACGCCACCCCGGAGCTGCAGGTGCAGGTCCGGACGGACGCCGACGGACTGGAGGACCCCTCGGTCGGCAAGCGCCTGGTCCTCTGGCACGGCGCCGACCGCGACGGCGAGGTGTTCTGGGAGGCCGAGGAGCTCGTCGGGGCCGCCGACGGCTCGACCGACGGCGACGGCGCGGTCACCCTCGAGGCGACCGTCGACATGATGGAGGTCCACGAGTACGTGGCCGACCGACGCGACGAGATCGGAGGGGTGGGCGCCTTCCGGTCGGAGCTGCGGCTCACGGTCGACTACGACACCGGCGGCGAGGAGGAGCGCCTGGAGGCGACCTCCGCGCTGGTGCTGGACCAGCGCGCCTACTGGCTCGACGAGCCGCTCTCGGCGGAACAGACCCACACCGAGACGGAGACGCGGGAGGTCACCCAGCCGCCCGACCTCGGTCGGGCTCTCGGGTACGGTGGGCTCGGCGTCGGCCTCCTGCTGCTGGCGGTCGGCGTCGTCGCCCTCCAGCGCCGCGAGTTCGACCTCGACCGCATCGAGACCGAGATCGTCCGGACGCGGTACGACGAGTGGATCTCCCGCGGGGAGATCCCGACGAAGACCGACCGGCAGTACATCGCCATCGACACCCTCGAGGACCTCGTCGACATCGCCATCGACTCCAACAAGCGGGTCATCTACGACGTCGACTACGGGACCTACGGCGTCGTCGACGGCGACATCGTCTACTACTTCACCGAGGGTGGCGACGCCTTCGGGGAGTGGTTCGAGGTGTGATGGGGGCCGACCCGCGATCCGGCGGTGACCTCGCGGTTCCAGACGTCGCTGTTCCGGACGTCGCTGTTCCGGAGGCCGATCCAGTCGCGTATCCGGAGGGTCGCCGATGAGCCTGGCCGGCCGGCTCTCGCAGACGCTGGTCGTCCTGCTCGTCCTCGCGGCGCTCCTGATGGTGGTCGGCCAGCTCTTCGGCCAGCCGCTCCTCCTGGGGTACGTCACCACCGACAGCATGGAGCCGACGATCTCGCCGGGCGACGGCTTCGTC
>SLIW01000356.1 GCA_007135435.1 Natronomonas sp. | reverse complement strand
TACGTGGTCTCGGGGCGGGCCATGCCGAACACCCACGGCGACGGGACGACGAACACCGACCCCCACGCGACGGGGCACGTCCGTGATGCGACCTTCGGCGCGGTGATCAACGAGGCCACGGACGTCGGTGGGTCGTACGCCGACGAGTTCGCCGGCGAGTACCCCGACGCCGTCTCCGTCCCCGCGGGGACGTCCTTACCGTGGGGTGAGTACAACATCAGGATGGGCGACAAGGAGGACCCGATCCACATCCAGTTCGAACCCCAGCACCCCGTCATCATCCAGGGGGCGGCGCCGTCGGCGTTCAACTGCGCCCTCGAACACGACGAGTGGGGCGCAGGCCAGGTCCACGGGACGACCGGTGGCACGATGGCACCGGGAATCCGGAACGTGCTGACGTTCCCTCCGGCCCTTGAGTAGAGCTGCGACACCTGGTCGTGACCAAACCGGGATTGTGGCGTTTTTCAGTCACGACCAATAGGCGGATGCGGACAGTTGCTCGGGGCTATAGGGGTAGGATGGGGAACGGAGATCGGGGCTATCGAGGAGGGATGAGGACAGAAGATCGGCGCGACCGGATCCTCCACGTCAGATTCGGAGATGGGCCGGCGGCTCGACGACCTCGAGCTGCTCCAGGAGCCCGAGTCGATCCTCCTCGATCCAGATCTCCGCGATGCGGCCGTCCTCGATGCGGTACATCGCCATCCCCGTCCACTCGACTCGCTGCTGGGTCGGCGCGACGTCGTGATACTCGCCCGAGTGCGTCCCGCCGACGGTATAGCGGACGGTGACGGTGTCGTCCTGGGCGACCATCGCCTCGGTGCTCCCGGAGTAGTCCGGGAACACGTCGAAGTGGGACTCGAGGAACTCGAGGACCTCGTCGACGCCGCGTAACGTCTTGTGGATCCCATGTTCGACGACGTCGTCGGCGAGGAGGTCGGTGAGCGTCTCTTCGTCCCGGTCGTTGAACGCGTTCAGATACCGCCGGACGAGTTCCGTGTTTTCGTCGTTGGATGATGACATTGTGAGCCCTCGCAGCGGCGCTCGACCCGTCGGGCGCCGTGTGTACCATGACCGGCCATACTGTTAATTGTTACCACGGAGCAGTAGGCGGGTTGATCGCCGTTCGAAGTGGGTTGCCGTCGCCGTCCCCCGTGCCTCACTCGACGAGGCCGACCTCGTGGACGTGCTCCTCGAGCGCTTCCTGGGACGCGAACGACTTCCCGCAGGCGTCGCAGACGTGTTCGCCGTCGGGGGATCGGTCTGATTCGGTCATCACTGTCGGTACGGCTTCCGGAGGCTTCAATCTCCGGCCTGCACCGCCTCGCTCGAGACCGCCTCGGCGGCGTCCCGGAGCAACCCGTCGAGAATCTCGGGCGTCGTCGGGTGGTATGCCCGGTCCGGCACGTCGCGGACGTCCAGCCCCATCTCGACGATGACCTGCATCGTCTTGGCCATCGCGTCGGCGTGGTAGTGCAGCCCCTGGTAGCCGAGGACGGTCCCGTCGGTCCCCACGACGAGCCGCGCCAGCCCCTCGGGGGCGTTCTTGGTCTTGAACACCCCGTCGCGTTCGGCCTCGCGAGTGACGACGACGTGGTCGAGGCCGGCCTCGTCCGCGGAGGCGGCGGAGTGGCCGACCCGCGCGAACGGCAGGACGCCCAGCCCGGAGAAGATCACGTGGTGGTGGACGTTCTCGTAGGGGACGAGCTCCCGGTCGTCGCGATGCCGCTGGACGTTCTCGGCGGCGACGAACCCCTGCTCCTTGGCGACGTGGAGGATCGGCTCGCGGCCGTTGGCGTCGCCGACGACGAACACCCGGTCGTCCTCGCGCGCCTGCATGGTGTCCCGCACCCAGCCCGGCCCGGGATCCAGCGGCGTCCGCTCGATCTCGACAGCGTCGAGCGCCGGTCGACGGCCGGTGAACGCGAACAGCTGGTCGGCCTCGAGGACCCGCTCCTCGCCGTCGTGCTCGACGCTCAGCCTGACGCCGCCGTCGGCCGTCGGTTCCACGGCGGTCTCGCGGGCCCGCGTCAGGACGTCGATCCCGAGGTCCTCGCGGTAGTACGACAGCAGGGCGTCGCCGAACGGCGGGTCGGCCTCGTCCAGCGGCCGGTCGTCGTGCTCGACGACGGTGAGGTCCATCCCCGCCGCCTCGGCGAGGTACGGGACGAGCTCCATGCCGACGTAGCCGAAGCCCATGACGACGCCGGTGTCACCGAAGTCGGTCCCGTCGAGCACGTCGGCGCTGGTGACCACGGGGACGTCGTCGAACCCCGGGAGGTCCGTCGGCAGGTTCACCGTCGAGCCGGTGGCGAGCACCACGTAGTCGGGCTCGATCGTCCGGTCGCCCACCTGGATGGGAGGGGGACTCCGGTCGGCCTCGACGAACCGGGCCGTCTCGTGGAGGAACTCGACGCCCTCCCGCTCGGTGAACCGCTCGACGGCGGCCCGGCGGTGGGAGGCGAAGTTCGAGATGTGCTCGTCCTTCCGCGCGACGGTCGCCTCGAGGTCCACCTCCGGGAGCGGCCCCGCGAGCCGGTCGTCGTGGCGCGCGGCGAACCGGTGTTCGGCCGCCGACAGCACCTCCTTCGAGGGCATACAGCCCCGCAGGATGCAGAGGCCGCCGCCCGGCTCGCCGTCGTCGACGAGGGTCACGCGGACGTCGGGGTCGTCGACGAGGCGCTCTGCCGCGGCGACGCCGGCACTGCCGTAGGCGCCGACGATCGCGACGTGGGTGTCCATACGTCACCTCCCCGTTGCGAGCCAGATAACCGTTCGGGGCTGGTGCGAGTGTAACCCACGACGGGCCCTGGTGACGGCGGGCACACGCCCGTGCCAAGAGGCCACGGCCACTCAGGCGATCGGGATGAGGTGCCGGTAACCCCGTGTGCCACGTGTTAGCGCGGATACAAGTAGTTACGGTGCGTAATCAGGTGATAGAGGGAAACCGTACTGGGGACGGTCGATCCGCGACGACCGTCCCACCACGGCTCCCTGATCCCGCGACCATGCGCCGACACCCAGACGCGTTCGAACGGGAGCTCTACGGCGAGCCGGCGGCGGGTCGCTTCGAGGCGGTGCCCGCCTGGCGGTTCCTGGCGCTGGCGCTCCTCGTGTTCGCCGTGGCGACCCTCGTGGGGGCCTACGTGCACCTGGTCGACCTGCCCCCGACCGACGGCGGGTCGACGGTCGTCTTCGGTGGACTGGTCCTCACGCTGGCGTCCGCCCTCCTCGCGGGCTGGTTCCTCCTCGCGTTCCACGCGGTAGTGGACCGACTCCGCTCGGACCGCGCGTGAGTCGGGAGGACGGCGGGTCAGGGTATCGAAAGCTCCGTCCCGCCATCGACGTCGAACCGATCCCACCTCCACCGCATTCGAACTGCCCCACGTCGATTGACATGGGACATCAGTTCCCCGTACGGACGTTCGACGAGCGGTGCCCCGTCGCGTCGGCGGGGTGGTTACCTCCCGGTGAGTGACCGACGTCACCGTTCGCGTGGGCTTAATAGTTACCAAGCGTAACCTACCTGTGTGAGGCAATCACATATGTCAACCGAAGCCCACTGCCCGGCCGGGGAGTGCCCCTCCGTCGGCGTCGACGCGGTCGATCTGCGTCGGTACGCCGACGTGCGGACGGGCGACGGCGAGCTCCTGGTGTACGACACCGACGACGAGGACGCGTGGATACAGGCGGACGTGTACTTCGGCCGGGAGGCGGTGATCTAGGCCGTCGCCGCCGCCTGTCCGCGGCCATACGGGCGGTCGGGTGGACAAGACCCGTCGAGGCCAGGGTGGCCGATGGTCGAAGCCCGGATACCCCCTCCATCTCTCCCTGCGGCTGGCCGATAACCTTCCAACAGTTAGTGATGACACGTAACTATATGCCCGGCCGGGCCGAAGCCCGACCGTGACCATCGAGCGCAAGGAGGTCTGGTGTGCCGGCGAGGAGTGGTGTCCGATCACGACGACGTCGACGCTCATCGGGAGGAAGTGGCACCCGGTAATCGTCCACCGGCTCCTCGAGGAGGGGCCGCTCGGGTTCAACGCCCTCAAGCGGGAGGTCGACGGCGTCTCGAGCAAGGTCCTCTCGGACACCCTCGACGACCTCGAGGACAACGACATCGTCGACCGGGAGATCGTGAGCGAGAAACCGATCCGCGTCGAGTACTCGCTCACCCCCTTCGGCGCGTCGCTCGAGCCGGTGATCGTCGCCATGCGCGACTGGGGGGCGGAGTACCTCAAACCCCCCGCCGAGGCCGATCCAGCGGCCGAGGGATCGGATCCGGACCCGCAGGGTCCGCCCGGACAATAGCCCCGCCGACTGGCGACCCCACGACCGTGCGAGGGGCACACACCACCCGGGGAGGCTTTTCCGGTCACCGTCCGAGGTCGACCCATGGAGCGTCGTCGGTTCCTCGAGATCGCGGCGGCGGCCGGAACCGCGAGTATGACGGCCCTGGCGGGGTGTGCCGCCGGATGGGCCGGTCGGCGCTCGGCCGACGGCGACGCCCGGACGCCGACGGACAGCGTCGCCGGCATCGACCTCCCGGTCCCGGACGACCAGCTCGTCCGCGCCGTCGGCCCGGACACCATCGCCGCCATCGTCGAACCGGCCTTCGCCGAGGACTGGACCGGCCTCGACCCCGACGGCGTCTCGGACCCGACCCTCCCCGACGGGGCGCCGGTCGTCGGCGTCGAGCGGGACGGCGAGGCGCGCGCCTATCCCCTGCGAGTCCTCGACTGGCACGAGATAGTGAACGACGACCTCGGCGGGCCGATCGCCGTGACCCACTGCGTGCTCTGCGGCAGCAGCGTCGTCGTCGAGCGGATCGTCGACGGCGCCGAGACGGTCTTCGGGGTCTCGGGACTGCTCTGGCAGGAGGCGCTCGTCATGTATGACCGGGCCACCGAGAGCCGCTGGAGCCAGCTCCTCGCGACGGCGATCCAGGGGCCGCAGACCGGCGAGCGGCCCGCCGTCGTCGACTCGACGCTGACCTCCTGGGGCGAGTGGCGGGCGGCCCACCCGGGGACCGTCGTGTTACTCCCGCCGCCGGACTCCGTGCCGATCGCCCGCCCGGACCGGACGCATCCCTACTTCCGGTCGAAGTACAACTACGAGGGCGAAGACCAGCTCATCGGGTACGACGCGGACCGCCCCGACGCCGTCGACATCCGGACGCTGGTGATCGGGGTGGTCGACGGCGACGCGGCCCGCGCGTATCCGTTCGACGCGGTGCGACAGGCGGGGGTCGTCAACGACCAGGTCGGCGAGCGACCGGTCGTCGTCGTGGTCGCGCCCGACGGCACGCTGGTGGCCTACGACCGTCGTGTCGGCGGACGCACCCGCACCTTCCGGGAGGCCGGCGACCGACACATCCGCGCCGCGGGATCGCGGTTCGAACGGACGACCGGCCGGGCCGTCGACGGCCCCCATCGGGGCAGCGAACTCGTGCGGGCGAACGAGTACCCGCCGATGTTCTGGCGCGGCTGGTCGAACGCCCACCCGGAGACGACGGTCTACGGGAGCGTTGTGTGAGGGGGCGCCGCCTCACTCGCCACCGGGTTCGACTCCGTTCCCGTCGAGCCCCTCGCGGTCCTCCGGGTGGACGTTCAGGCAGTCGGCGATCACGTTCGCGGAGACCGCCGCCCCGACCGCGACGACGAGCGCGACGACGCCCGCGTCGTCGAAGCCGCAGTCCCTGAGTCGCTCGAGGTGCCCGTCGTCGACCCGCTTCGGATCGTCAGCGGCCATCCGTGCGACGTCGATGATCGCCCGCTCCCGCTCGGAGAACGGCGCGTCGTCGCCGGCGAGCACCGCGTCGACCTGCTCGTCGGGGACCCCGACGTGCTCGACCAGTCGCTCGCGGTGGCTGGCCACGCAGTACGGGCACTCGTTCGCCGCGGAGACGGCGACGTACGCCAGCTCCACCTCGAGTTCGTCGAGGTCGCCGGCCCGCCCGAGCGCGGCGACGTACGCCTGGCGGGCGGCCAGGACGTCGGGGTCGTGGGCCAGCATCCGCGCGAACAGCGGCGGCCGGCCGTACGTCTCCGCATCGGCGGCGAACAGCTCCCGGAGGCGATCGTCGTCCGGCTCCGCCGGGACGGACTCGAGCAGTGCCATGGCGTCTGGTCAGGAGCGACCGAGGTGAGCGATTCGGCGGTGGTCGGTGGTGTTCGAGGGAGAGCATTCGTGAGCGAGCCAGCGGATCGTGCGATCCCACTACACACCCGGTCGGTATTGAAATGCGAACGGTCCAACGGAGGCACGTACATGAGAGACGGCGACACGGCCGCACTCGGCGACCTCCCACCGAGCGCGGAACTCGTCTACGCGGTGCTCGAGCGCGACGGGCCATTGACCCAGAAGGCGATCGTCGACGCGACGGAACTGGCACCGAGCACCGTCCACGACGCGCTCGAACGCCTCGCCGCGCTGGGCGCCGTCGAGGAGCAGTTCTACCCCGCGGACGGACGGCAGGACCTCTATGTCGTCAGACAACCGCCGACACTCGAGTCGGCAGAACGTGGTTCCGACATCACCCCGCGGGACGGCTGAGTGCGCCTTCCCTACCGTCGAGACCCTTGATGGACAGGAGTGGACGAGACTCGCGGAATCGGGAGGTGCGTGGAATCGCAAGGCCCGCGGAATCGCAAAGGCCCGCGGAATCACCCGGCGCGTGGAATCGTGAGTGGCGTTCCTCTGCCGGCTCATAAACCTTTCCCAGTCATGTACGTCCGCTTCACTCGCTCGCACCATTCAATGCCGTCGCCGACGTCTCTTCGGGTATCGCATTGACCATCCGAATCAACGGCACGGGGATCAGACGCCGGACGGATACCAGGAGATGACCCGATGAACGGGCAGACCCATCGAGAGCACACAGTGGAGGAGACGGTCGACGAGGTCGACACGGTGCCACCGGGGAGCGCCGAGGCGGTCCTGCAGTCGATGCAGGGGATCGTCGGCCGCAAGTGGCACCCCGTGATCCTCTATCACCTCCTGCGGGACGGGCAGACGGGGTACACCGAGCTGCAGGACAGGATCGACGGGATCTCCTCGAAGATGCTCTCGGAGAGCCTCTCCGAGCTCGAAGACCGGGAGCTCGTCGACCGGACGATCACGAACCGGAAACCGGTGCGGGTCGCCTACGAACCGACCGGTCGTGGGCGAGCGCTCGAACCCGTCGTGACCGAACTGCTCCGGTGGGG
>SLIW01000522.1 GCA_007135435.1 Natronomonas sp. | reverse complement strand
CGATGAACCCGATCCTGGTGTCGATGCTGCTCGAACACGAGCGGCGGGTGGCCGCCCTCGAGGCGGAGGTGGAGGCGCTCGGGGGTGACGGTGGCGGCGACGGTGGTGTTGACGGCGAGGGTGACGGTGTTGACGGCGAGGGTGACGGTGTGGACGGCGATGGAGGTGACGGTGTGGACGGCGATGCAGGTGACGGTGTGGACGGCGATGCAGGTGACGGTGAGGACGGCGATGTTGATGACGGCGACGTCGACGATGAGGCGGGCGACGCCGATGGCGAGGAGGGCGACGTCCCCGCCGCGGTCGGCACCGGGTCGCGATGACCTTCAAGATCGACTACCGGGACGGGGACGTCTACCGCTGGACGGCCACCGCCGACGGCGCGACGGTCGAGCGCGACACGACGTACACGCCCCGGTTCTACGTCGCCGGCGAGTCGCCGACGGCGGTCGCGGACGCCCGCGGCCACCTCGCGGGCCACCCGGGGGTCGCCGACGCGGCGATCGAGGAGTGGCGGACCGGCTGGCGGACGGCCCCGGAGCCGGTCGTCCGCGTCGACGCGCGCTCGCTCGAGGCCCTCCGGGACGTCGCCGGCGAGGTCCGCGGGTGGGGCGAGCCGGGCGAGTACACGCTCTACAACGTCGACTTCGCCCGCGAGTTCCGCTACTGCCTCGAGAACGGGATCGACCCCGTCCCGGACGACGAGGGCCTCCTCTCGACGCTCGCGCTCGACCTCTCCCCGAAGGCGCTCAACGACGGCCGGATCGACGCGCTACGGATCGACGGCGAGCCGGCGGTCGCGGCCGGGACGGGTGGGGACCGCGACGCGAGCGCCGACGCCGCGCCGGCGGTCCTCGACGCGGTCGCCTCGCGGCTCGCCGAGCGGGATCCCGACGTCCTCGTTCTGAGCTCGGCGGAGCTGGTCCCGCTGCTGTACCGCGAGGCGCGCCGCCACGACCGACCGGACTTCGAGCTCGGGCGGCTCCCCGGCTGGCAGCAGCTCGCCGCCGAGTCGACCTACGAGAGCTACGGCCGGGTGGGCCACTCCCCGGCCCGCTACAACGTCCCCGGGCGGGCGATCGTCGACGTCTCGAACTCCTTCTTCTGGCGGCAGACCAACCTCGGCGGGCTGCTCGACCTGGTGGGCCGCTCGCGGAAGCCGCTCCAGGAGACGGCGTGGGCGAGCATCGGCAACGTCCTCACCTCGATCCAGGTCCGGGTCGCGACGGCCCGCGGCGTGCTCGTGCCGTGGAACTCCTGGCGCCACGAGCAGTTCAAGCCCATGTCCACCCTCCACGAGGCCGACCGCGGCGGGTTCATCTTCTCGCCGACCGTCGGCTTCCACGAGGACGTCCACGAGCTCGACTTCTCGTCGCTCTACCCGAAGATCATGCTCACCTACAACGTCAGCCCGGAGACCGTCCGCTGCGAGTGCCACCCCGACCGCGAGGACGTCCCCCGCCTGGGGTACGGCGTCTGTCCCGAGGACGGCTACATCAAAGCGGTCCTGCGGCCGATCGTGGACGACCGCGACCGGTTCAAGCGGCGGATCGCGGCGCTCGAGCGGGCGCTGGAGCGCGTGTCGGACGACACACCGGGCACGGAGTCGGGGACGGGCGCGGGGCCAGGGGCGGGCACGGAGCCGGCGTCGCGCGCGACGCTGGACGCGCTGGCGTCGGCGCTGGAGGCCGCCCTGGAGGCGGAGCTCGAGGAGGAGGCCGCGCTGCCGGAGGGGGCCACGCCGGCGGAGCCGCCGGAGGAGGCGCTCGCGTCGGCCATGGAGACGGAGCTGGAGGCGCTGGAGGCGCTGACGACCCGTGGGGCAGCGACGGCCGACGGGACGGCAGCGACGGCCGACGGGACGGCAGCGACGGCCGACGGGACAGCAACGACGGCCGACGGGCCGTCGGCCGACGACGTGGCCGCGGCGGCACGTGCCCGCGTCGACGCGCTCCAGGGGAAGGCCGACGCGCTGAAGTGGATCCTGGTGTCGTGCTTCGGCTACCAGGGGTTCAGCAACGCGAAGTTCGGCCGCATCGAGTGCCACGAGGCGATCAATGCCTACGCCCGCGAGATCCTCCTGGACACCAAGGAGACCCTCGAGGCCCACGGCTGGGAGGTCGTCCACGGGATCGTCGACAGCCTCTGGGTCCGTGCGCGGTCGGACGCCGCTCAGACGCCCCTCGGGGAGGTGGCCGCGGAGGTGACCGACGACGTCGGGATCCGCCTCGAGTACGAGACGGCCTACGACTGGATCGCGTTCGCGCCGCGCCGCGAGAGCGACGAGGGGGCGCTGAACCGGTACTTCGGGAAGCTCGCCGGCGAGGACGGCTTCAAGAAGCGCGGGATCGAGCTGCGCCAGCGGAGCACGCCCGCCTTCGTCGAGGACTGCCAGCGGGCGTGGCTCGAGACGCTGGACGCCCACCGCGAGCCGGCTCCGGTCTGCGAGCAGCTGCGCGTCCAGCTCGCCGAGCTCCGGGCGGGACGGGTCGACCCCGCGACCCTCCTCGTCCGGCGCCGCGTCTCGAAGGACCGCGAGGAGTACACCCAGTACACCCGGAACGTGGCCGCCCTGGAGCGGGCCGCCGTCCAGGACTTCGCGGTCGCCCCCGGCGAGGACGTCGAGTACGTGGTCGTCGACGACGACGCGCGGTCGGCCGCGCGGGTCCGGCTCGCCTACGAGCCCCTCGACCGCTACGACGCCGACTTCTACGCCGACCTCCTCGTCCGCGCCGCCGAGAGCGTCCTCTCGCCGTTCGGCTGGGACCGCCGGCGGATCCGCCGGTACCTCGCGGACACCGAGGACGCCGCCATCACCGCCTACTGACGAGTGTCACCTGGGGCGGCGGTTCGTCCTCGGCACGTCAGCGGTGCGTCTGACGCGTATTCATAAGCGACGGATGCCAACGACCGCCAACATGGACGTGGCGCTGGACGCCGTACAGTCGGCGTTCCTCCGGCTCGACCGCCGCCCGGCGGTCTTCGACCGGGAGATCCGCGAGCACGTGGGGGCCTGGCAGCTGGCCGAGCCGGTGCCGACCGACGAGATCATCTCGCAGTTCACGCGCCACGCGGGCTTCATCTTCGACGACGACAAGGTGGTCCTGCCGCTACACGAGCCGGACTCCGCCGAGCTCACCGGCGAGTTCCTCGTCTACTACCCCGACTACGTCGTCCCCTGCGTGGTCTACTACGACTTCTCGCGGGACGACCTCGCGCGGATCCCCGTCGACCGGTTCGAGCGGACCTACCCCGCCTGGCGGATTCGCTACTGGCACCCGTCGTTCGAACCGCCGGCCGAGCCCGCCTACGTCGCGGACAGCGGGGCCTTCTCGGCGCCGCCGCGGCCCGACGGGCCGGTCACGAGCGAGGCGCCGCTCGACGACGACGGCGAGTCGCTGATCGAGGAGCTCCGCGAGATGATCACCGCCCACGAGGTGGCCGAGCGCGAGGAGACCCGCCGGCACTACGAGCGGCTGCCCGTCGGGCAGTTCCTCGAGGGGCGCAACGGGATCGCGGAGGTGGTCGTCGCGGGGATCGAGGCCGACGAGTACGGCCAGCAACGGATCAGGCTGCGGATCCCCTCGGAGGCCGTCGACGGCCCGGTCGACCTCACCGACGACTACGGGATCTACCCCGGCTCCGAGGTGCTCGTTGGCTCGCTCGACGGCCTGGCGGGGTTCCCCGCCGAGGCGGAGGTCCTCGGCATCGAGGGCCGGCAGCTGGAGCTGTCGTTCTACTGGGACCGCGGCCCGGAGAACCCCGAGCTGTCGGCGTTCGAGCTGGAGACGGACCACCGCTTCGTCGTCGCGGAGCTGCTCAACCCCGTGCCCTACCGGCGCAAGCGCGACGCGCTCCGGACGATCGCCGCCGACGAGCGCAAGCGCGGCTGGCTCACCGGCGCGGCGACGCTCGGCTTCGAGGACGGCGTCGACCTCCCCGTCTCGAAGTCGCGGCTCAACAAGTTCCAGTACGGGGCGGCCCACGACGCGCTGCGGTCGACCGACGTCTGTTGCATCCACGGGCCGCCGGGGACGGGCAAGACCCGGACGCTCGTGGAGATCGTGAAGGCTGCCTGCGCGGACGACCGCCGCGTGCTCGCGGTCGCCCACTCGAACCAGGCGGTCGACAACCTCCTGGTCGGCGACAGCACGGCCGACCAGGCCGACCCCGCGTCCATCCACGGCCTCGTCGAGGCGGGGGAGGTCACGGCCGCGCGCGTGGGGACGAACACTACGAACGACCTGGTCGACGAGCGGTACGCCGGGGAGGACCTCTACCAGTCGGACGTCGTCTGTGCGACGATGAGCGGCGCCCACCGCTTCGGCGAAAATATCTTCGACCTCGCGGTCGTCGACGAGGCCACCCAGGCGTCGATCCCCGACACGCTCATCCCGCTGGTCCCCGCGAAGCGGGCGGTCTTCGCCGGCGACCACCGACAGCTCCCGCCGTACCACTCGAGCGAGCACCACGACGACGAGGAGATGGCGATCTCGCTGTTCGAGCACCTCCTCGAGCGCTACGGCGAGGACATCGTGACCACCCTCCGGACCCAGTACCGGATGAACGAGGCCATCGCGGCGTTCCCCGACGAGGCGTTCTACGACGGCGCCCTGCTCCACGGCACGGAGAACCGCCGCTGGACCGTCGGGTCGCTCCCGCCGCTGGCGGCCCGCCACGTCGAGGGCGCCGAGCGCCAGACGCCCTCGGGGTCCTACTTCAACGAACGGGAGGCCGCGGTCGTCGCCGACGAGGTCGAGACGCTCCTCGAGGCCGGCGTCATCCCCGCCGACGTCGGCGTCATCACGCCGTACTCCGGGCAGGTCGGGAAGGTCCGCGCGGCGCTCGCTGGTCTCGACGGCCTCGGCCCCGACGACGTCGAGGTCGCGACCGTCGACGCCTTCCAGGGGAGCGAGCGCGAGGCCATCGTCGTCTCGTTCGTCCGGTCGAACCCGCAGGGCCACAGCGGCTTCCTCACCTTCCCCCACGAGGGCCCCCGCCGGCTCAACGTGGCCATGACCCGGGCCCGCAAGCGCTGCGTCCTGGTCGGGAACTTCGACACCCTCCGGACGCGCGCGCCGACGAAGGCGCCCGAGGAGAGCGCGGCGGACGTCTACCAGGCCCTCTACGACCACCTCGTCGAGCGGGACCACCTGACGCGGCCGGGGTGAGCGGCCGGGGTGATCGGCCGGGGTGATCGGCCGGGGTGATCGGCCGGGGTGAGCGGCCGGGGTGATCGGCCGGGGTGATCGGCCGCCACCGGTGGCGTTGCCGAGTCCGGAAACCCGGAAATCACACAGTTCCGCTTATACGGTTCGCCCGAGTACCTGGTCACATGATCCGGGACGCGCGGGTGCTGCAGGACGACTTCCTGCCGAAGGAGGTGGTCCACCGCCACGCCCAGATGAACCGGCTCGCCGCGGCGCTCGAGCCCGTCGTCGAGGGCGACAAGCCCCAGGACGCCTTCCTGGTGGGGCCCTCGGGCGCCGGCAAGACCTGCATCGCGCGCTACTCGCTCGACCGCCTCGAGGAGCGCCTCCTGGGGGTCGACACCCACTACGTCGACTGCTGGCAGCACTCCAACCGCTTCCGCGTCCTCTACAAGGTCCTCGAGGGCGTCGGGACGACCTACGACATCCACCGGTCGACGCCCCACGACGAGATGCTCCAGCGACTGGAGGACCTCGAGGATCCCTACGTGGTCGTCCTCGACGAGGTCGACCAGCTCGAGAACCGCGACGTCCTCCGCGAGCTCTACGGGATCCCCCAGATCACGACCGTCCTCATCGCGAACCGGACCGAGGACGTCCTTCGGACGCTCGACGAACGGCTCCAGTCGCGGCTGCGGAGCTGCGAGACCGTCCGGTTCGACGCGTACACGAACGACGAGCTCGTCTCGATCCTCGCCGACCGGGTGCGCTGGGGGCTCGACCCCGACTGCGTCACCGAGGCACAGCTCGAGACCATCGCCGACGCCGCCGCCGGGAACGCCCGCGACGCCATCGGCATCCTCCGGTCGGCCGCCAGACACGCCGAGCGGAGCGAGGCCGACGCCATCACCGACGAGCTGGTCGAGCGCGCGATCCCCGAGGCTCGCGCCCAGATCCGCCAGAAGAACGTCGAGCGGCTCACCTCGCACCAGCGGGTCCTCTACAGCCTGATCTGCGACGCCGGCGAGATCGCGCCGGGCACGCTGTACGACCGCTACGAGCGAGCCGTCGACGAGCCCCGGACCGAGCGGACCTGCCGGAACTACCTCTCGAAGCTCCGCCGGTACAACCTCGTCGCGGCGAGCGGCGAGGGGCGAAGCCGGGTGTACCACCCGGTGGAGTGAGGCGGTCGTCGGCACGATCACCACGATCGGCACGTCCACCACGGTCGGCACGACCACCACGCGTTCCATCCGAACGTGTGGCGTCCAATACGCTTTTGCGGGATGCCCCGGACCAAGAGCCATGGCGCTGGACGAGACGCAGCGGGTCATCCTCCGAATCGGGGTCCTCATCGCCGCCTGCACGGTCCTGTTGACCTCCGGGTCCGTCGGTCTCATCGCGTTCGCCGCCGGCGAGATCACCGGCTTCGAGGATCGGCTGCCGTGGTACCTCGTGATCGCCGCCGGCATGTTCGTCGGGACGATCGTCCTCCTCGAGCTGAACAATCTCGACGGCAAGACGATCATCGTCTCGGCGACCGCCGTCGGGGTCGCCTCGTTGATCCTGTTCTTCCTCGGCGTCGAGGGGTTCCGCTACGCCGTGTCGAACCCAAGGGTCGTCCTCGACTCCCGGCTGGTGCTGTACTTCTTCGCCGCCGCCCTGATCGCGACCGGCCTCGGCTACTGGGCGCTCCGCCACTGGCGGGAGTTCGCCTCCGGGCAACCGGAATCTCTCTAGATCGACACCCGGCGCGCCGGGCGTCCCTCGAAGTTTCTCAATACGTGACGGAAGGGACGTGGTCGACTCGTGGTGTCGAACCGACGTGGCACTACCCGCTGCTGACCGGTCGCTCCATGGGAACCTGACGACACCGCGTCGGTCCGCACGTCTCTACGCGTCGGTGGGCCGCTCGGGGTCTTCACGACCCCGGTTCCGGAGCCGGTAGGCCAGGAGGCGACACCGGTAGACGAGCGACCGGGTCAGGTAGCCGCTCATCTCGACGAACTCCACGAGGTTGCCGGCGACGCCCGACCGCTCGATGGGCGGCTCCGGGGGCT
>SLIW01000093.1 GCA_007135435.1 Natronomonas sp. | reverse complement strand
CCGGGCCTCGTACTCCGACAGCCCGAGGTCTCTCAGACTCGCCATACGGGCTCGTCACTGCCGGCCCACATAAACGCATCGTAAGTTTAGGCATCGGTCGAGTTGTTGTCTCGGCCGAGGCTCCCGTCATCTCGGAGCGAGCCGAGGCCGGATGAACTGAACGGAGGAGCACCTCGGACGGGCTCTTCCCCGTTCGGACGACCGGTCACCGGGTTCTTGGGACGAGGTCCTGGAGCTCCTCGGGTGTCGCGGCGGGCTCGCTCGTCTCACCGTCGCGGACGACGACGGCGTCCGCACGCTCGCCGGGGACGACCACCTTCTCGTGGTCGGGGAGCCTGAGTGCCGCCCGGTGGAGGGCGGTACCCGACGGTGGCGTGCGGACGACCAGCGGTTCCCGGACGCGAGCGCAGGCGGCCGCGTACCCCGCGACCTCGACCCCCATGCGGTCGTGGGCACCGGCGAACGCGGCGAGGGCGTCCCTGGCGGCCTCCCGGTAGCGCGCCGCGCCCGTGAGCGCCCACAGGTCTACGAGCGCGTCCGCCATCTCCGCGTTGGTGTCGATGGGCCGGAGCGGGCGGGCCAGCAGCCCCGGACCTGCCGGTGGGCCGTCGAGGAACGCGCCTCCGAGGGTGTTTCCGTCGCCGACTGCTCGTTCGGCACCCGTCTCGCCGTCGTGGTCCCCGCCCTGTTCGCCGACGGGGTCGGTCGAGCCATCGCCCCCGCCGTGGACGGTCGCGGGCTCCTGCAGTCGATCGATCGCGTCGTCGGCGACGGCACGGGCCGGCTCAAGCCAACCGTCCGGACCGGTGACCTGCGCCGCGGCCGTCAGGCCCGCCAGCAGTCGGGCGTGGTCGACGAGCAGGCCGGTCTCGCTGTCCTCGCCGTCGAAGTGCGCGACTCGACCGTCGGTGACGAGCCGGTCGAGGACGGTCTCGAGCGCCCGTTCCGCGTATCGGGCGGCGCCGTCGTCGTCGTCCGAGACGGCGGCGAACCGGAACAGCGCCTCCGCCGCGAGGCCGTTGCGGTCGGCCAGCAGCGTCTCGTCGACGTGTGGCGGGTCGGCCCCCTCGCGGTCGGCCGGCTCGAGCAGGAAGTACTCCCCGCCGGCCTGGCTCGCGGCGAACGCCTCGCCGGTCCAGGCCGTCGTCGTGAGGTAGCCGACCGCGCCAGCCGCCGTCTCGCGGTAGGGCTCCTCGCCCGTGTAGAGGTAGCCCGACGCGAACGCCCGGACGAGGGCGGCGTTCTCGTCGGTCAGCTTCTCGCGGTGGGGCTCGCCCCACTCGCGCGTCTCGGCGAACCGGTAGAAGCCGCCGTCGTAGGTGTCGTAGAGGTGCGTGCGGATCGCCTCCAGCGTCCGCGTCCCGCGGTCGCGGTCGCGTTTCAGCGCGTACTCGACCGTCCGGGCGAGGGGGAACTTCGCGTCGGTCCCCCAGCCGCCGAACTCGGCGTCGAAGGCCGCCGCGACCTGCGCCGTCATGTGCGACTCGACGGCGTCGGTCACCTCGCCCCCGGGCGGTCGTCCGTCGTCCAGCGCCCGGGGGACCCGACCGGCGTCGGCGCCCTCCTCCTCCCAGGTTCGGCGGACGCTCTCGAGCACCTGGCGCATCCCCTCGGGTCCCAGGTAGGTCGCCCCGGAGAGCACCTCGCCGGCCGGCGTCAGGAAGACGGTGGAGGGGAACCCGCCCATGTTGTAGCGGTCGCGCACCCGGGGGTGCCGGTCGACGTCGACCCGGACGGGGACGAAGTCCTCGCCGACGCGGGCCGCCACCGTCGGCGCCGAGTAGGTCTCCTCGTCCATCCGCGCACACCACGTACACCACGGCGCGGTCAGCGCGCACAGTACCGGCAACCCCGCGCGGTCGGCGGCGGCGAAGGCCTCCTCGCCCCACGGCCGCCAGTCGACGAGCGTCCCGTCGCGGAAGGTCATACCGCGGGTTGGACGAGCACGGTGGAAAGGGCTTCGACCTCGAAGGACGCGTACTCCATCTCGCGGGGCGCTCCTTGCGTCCTCGCGGTGGGCACCCTGCGCCCTCGCGGGGCGCTCCTTGCGTCCTCACGGAGGGGACCCTGTGTCCTCGCGGGGCGCTACTTCCCGCCGTCCTCGAGGACGAGGATCCGGAGGATGTCGCCGTAGGCCGGCCGCGTGATCAGCACCCCGATGAGGACGCCGACGATGGTGACGATCGCGAACCCGCGGAGGTCACCGAGCGACAGTATCGCCAGCGGTGACATCGCGATGATGGTCGTGGCCGCCGCTGCCCCGATCACCCAGAAGGCCTTCCGGAAGCGCGACTCGAACACCCGCGAGGTGCGGACCTCGCCCTGTTGCATGATCTCGTCGGCGATGATGACGAGGTCGTCGATCCCGGTACCGATGACGGCGATGAACCCCGCGATGTGCGAGAGGTCCAGCGGGAGCCCGACGGCGGCCGCGAAGCCCAGCAGGATGTAGACCTCGGCGCCGGCGGTGAGCAGCATCGGCCCGGAGACCTCCGGCTTCCGGTAGCGCAGGAAGACCATGAAGGCGACGGCGCCGACGGCGATCGCCCCCGTCAGCAGCGACAGCGGTTTGAACTGGGCGGCCAGGCTCGGCTGCAGGAAGAACGACGTCCCGCGGTTGTCGATGTCGAGCGTCGTCCGGAGCGCCCCCTCGCGCATGTGGATCTCGAGGGTCCGGGCCTCCTCGAGGCTCCCGGTCATGCTCCGGTAGGTGGGGTTCTCCACCCAGTTGCCGCTCTGGAACGACTGGGCCAGGTTGGGGTTGATCCGGGCGGCGAACACCACCTCGCCGTCGAGGACGGTCATCAGACAGCGGTCGTTCTCCATCTCCGCGACGTTCTCGTCGACCGACATGTTCATGTCGTAGTCGCAGAAGGTGCCGCCGTCCTCGGCGAAGCCGTGGTCCTGCATGTACCGCTGGAACTCCTCGGCCGCGTCGGGGTGGACGTTCACCGGGACGTAGTAGCGACCCTGCTCGTCCTGTCCGGCGGCACCAGGGGTGAAGTCCTCGTCGTCCAGCAGGACCTCATAGCGGTACTCCCCGTCCTCCTCGGGGTCGGGGTGCAGCGCAACGACCTCGACCTGGCCGCGCTCGCCGATGAGCTGGATCACCTCGGACCGGTTGGCGCCGGGCACCTCCACGAGCATGAACTGCTGGCCGGGGGCGGCCACCTGTGTCGCCTGCCCACCGCTCAGGCCGGTCTCGTCGAGGCGCGTCTGGAGGACGTCCTCCACCCCGTCGCGGGTCTCGCCGGTGACCCCCATCCGCGGGTTCGTCTCGTGGCCAGCCTCGGCCAGCGCCGCCGCGAAGTCGTCCTGGGTCACGTTACCGACGTGGGAGTCGGTGAACAGCTCGACGGTGCCCCGCTCGGCGTCGGCCCGGACGTCCGCGGAGGAGACCCCCAGCTCGTCCTGTATCGTCCGCTCGATGTCGGACTCCTCCGCCGGCTCGAACTCCAGTCCCTCGGCGGTCATCCCCACGAGCGGGGCGCGGACCTGTGTCCCCCCGGAGAGCTCCAGGCCGAACTGCAGGTTGGTGTACTGCATCGCCAGCGACTGCTCGTCCAGCTGTTCGGCCTCGGGGTCGTCGGCGTCGCCCATCGGCGCGAAGATGGCGACCGTGCTCGCGAGGACGAAGAGGGTGAGCAGCCAGATCCGCCAGTGCTTCTTCAGGTGCAGCTTCATTTCGCGATCGCCTCGTACTTGTAGTAGCGGAGCAGGCTCACGTTGAGCAGGTAGGTGTTCATCAGATCGGCCAGGAGCCCGAACACGAGGACGATGCCGACCTCCGGGAGCAGCGGGATGCCGAGGAACCAGGCGACAATCGTCATCACGATCATGGCCGACAGCGACGTGACGGTCATCGTCACACCGGTCCGCATGGCCCGGAAGGTGGAGGTGTAGAAGTCGCCGTGCCGCCGGAGGACGTGGTTGTTCAAGAGGAGGTCCGAGTCCACGGAGTACCCGATCAGCATCAACAGCGCCGCGACCGTCCCGAGGGTCAGCTCGATGTCGAACAGCCGCATCAGCGCCAGGGGGATCATGATGTCGGAGAACGCCGACGCGACGACGGCGATCGAGGGGATGAACGTCCGGAACATCAGCGCCACGAGCGCGGCCATCCCGGCGAAGGCGATGGCCAGACCGAACAGGGCTTGCGTCTGGGAGTCGGCCGCGAAGCTGGCCGATCGTTCACCCTCCGAGAGGATCTCGTACCCCGCCGCGTCCGCCTGGGCGACCAGGTCGTCGAGCTCCTCGTAGTCGCCGGCGCGGAACTCGACGATGTAGGTGTCGCTCGTCGGCGAGCCCACCTGGGTGATCTGGGCGACCGGCTGGTCGAACCGGGCCTCGATCTCCTCCGGCGAGTCCGAGGTCTCGACCTGGAGCTCGGCGCCGCCCGTGAATTCCATGCCCAGCTGCACGGGCGAGCCGGTCAGGAGTGTCGCGACCACGAGGATCCCCAGGGCGACCGCGAGGAGCGACAGCGGGACCACGACCAACTGGCGGTTGGTGTAGTCCGAGTAGTCGACCTCCGGCACCGTCGCCTCCATGCATCCGGCGATGAACCCACCTCGAATAAGGGTTATCGTTCGCGCGTCGAGCGGTCGGGGACGCACACCGCTCGATCGTCGTCCTCTCACCTGGGCGCGCGTCTGATCAGCACCCACCCCGACGAGGACGTCGCACCGGCCGTTTCAGGGTGTCGCACCCCGGAGGGACCCCATGGGTACTGGCTACAGAGTCGACCATCGTGCCCTCCGTGAGTTCGCCCGCGAAGCCAGCCCGGCTCCGGGCGTCTGCGCGACCCTTCATAGGGGGTCAATACTTATCTGTCAGACGGGCGTCTGACAGCCTCCCCATGAGCATCGACCGTCCACGACGGGTCGACGGATCCCACCTGGGCCGGTGTCCGCTCTGTCAGGCGACCATCTCCGAGGATGGCCTCCTGGCGGACTACCGACACCCCGACGAGTGGCCCCGGTTGCTCGCGACCTGTCCGGAGTGTGTCGAGGTCGTCGCCCCGACCTGAGGCCGGCACGACGGCTCGACGGGACGTTCGCCTCCGGTCGTCGAGGGCTCGAACGCGACGACCGTCGACGAGTCCACCGACATCCCAAACGGAGCGTCTGCCGCCTCGCACCGGTTGGTTTGCTAACAAATCGCAAGATTTTTGTCGCCCGCTGTGGTGCGTCCCACCAACGGGCGTCGCCGGACCTTCTCGCTCGTCACGCTCGCACGGCCCGGACAAGGGCAACCGCCAGTATCGAACTGCCCGGTTGGCCCGGCACCGATCCGGCCGGCCCGCCACCGATCCGGCAGGATCACCACCGACCCGGCCGGATCACGTTCGACTCGGAAGGTGGTCGGTCGTCGGTCCACTGGTCGGTCGTCGGTCCACTGGTCGGTCGTCGGTCCACTGGTCGGTCGTCGGTCCACTGGTCGGTCGTCGGTTCGCCGTGCCGACCCAGGTCCGCCGGTCCGTGTCCGCCACGTGGCTCCCGAGACGGACGCACGCGCCCGTCGGTGATCCCATGACACGCGAAGCCGATCTCCCCTGTTCGGACTGTGGTAGCGACCTGATCGACAGAGCCGTCCCGGCACACGAACTCCCCTTGGGCTCGTCGGTCACCGGCACGGTCACCGTCGCGGTCTGTCCCGAGTGCGGCGCCCGGCACTACCCGGACGAGACCGTGCGGCGGCTCACGGACGGCCCCGACCGCTCGCTCACCGGCAGTCCGTAGCCGCCTCCGCCGGCCATCGGTGGATACACGGCCGTCCGTGACGGCCTACTGAGACTCCACCTCGTCCGTCGGATCGGCTGCACTCCGCCTCACTCGAACGACCAGGCCGTCTCGATCTCGGGTGGATCGGACAGCGTCTGGAACACCACGCAGTAGCGCTCGGTGACCTCCTCGAGCGAGGCGCGGGTCGCCTCGTCCAGCTCGCCGTCGACCGAGACGTCCACCCGGATGTCCTCGAACCCGACGGGTGCCTCCCGGTCGACGCCCATCGTCCCGCGGAGGTCGAGGTCGCCGCTCACCTCGACCGCGACGTCGGCGTCGACGCCGAAGTTCTCGGCGACGGCCTGGGCGGTCAGCTGCGTGCACGCGGCCAGCGCCCCGAGGAGGAGGTCGCCCGAGCACGCCCCCGCTCCCGGGCCACCGGCGCCCTCGTGGAGCTCGGCCTCGTAGACCGCCCGACCGATGTCGACGCTGCACGACCGGACGTCGCCGTGTTCCGACCCGGTGGCGGTCAGCGTGGCCTTCGCGGCCTCCGGATCAGCCTCGTAGGTCTCCTTGAGCGGTTCCTGCTCCTCCTGTAGGTCGATGTCACTCATGCTCACGTCACCGTTCGTCGTGGACCGGGATAACTCCTACAGGTCCGTCGATCCACGTCTGGAACCGATCGCCGGTATCGATGTCCTCCACCACGAATGGGGTCGCCGCCCCGTCCTCACGACGCTCGCCGCTTCCGCACCCGGAGCTCGACCGGCTCGGCGGGCGCGGCCGTGGCGGACAGGCGGAGGTCGGGATCGGGGTCGCTCTCGAGGTCGAACGACACGCGTCGCGCGATCGTCGCGAGCCCGACGATCAGGAACATCGTGGCGAACCGCATCCCGACACAGTGCCGTGGGCCACCGCCGAAGGGGAAGTAGGCGTACTCCGGGAGCTCCTCGAGGAGCTCGTCGGTCCACCGCTCCGGCCGGAACGCCTCCGGGTCGTCCCACCACCGCTCGTCGCGGTGGACCATGAGCTGCGGGATCGCCAGCTTGGACCCCTCCGGGATCAGGTGGTCCCCGATCGTCACGTCCTCGCGTGCTTCGCGGAAGAGGACGTAGACGGGCGGGTAGACGCGCATCGTCTCCTTGATCACCTGCTCGGTGTATGTCAGGTTGGGGACGTCCTCGATGGTGGGGTCGCGGTCCCCGCAGACGGCCTCGAGCTCCTCCTCGAGTCGGTCACGGACCTCGGGGTGTGTCGACACCAGGAGAGACGCGTACGTCAGCACGAGGGCGGTCGTCTCGTGTCCGGCGAAGAGGAACGTCACGAGCTGGGCCCGGAGCTCCTCGTCTGAGAGCGCCTCGTCGTCTGAGAGCGCCTCGTCGTCGGAGAGTGCCTCGTCGTCGGGCGCATCGTCAATGAGGGTCGCGTCGGTAAGGGCGTCGTCGCCGGTGGAGTCGAGGAGCGTCGACAGCAGGTCGGGGCGGTCGACGGCCT
>SLIW01000097.1 GCA_007135435.1 Natronomonas sp. | reverse complement strand
CAGACGCGTCGAATGCTGACCAGAGACCCAGTTGTCCCTTCGCGAGCAGTCATGCAAGGAACGAGTTCGGCCAGAAACGCCGAAGCCACGGCCCCCTCGTGAGGAAAGTGTGAAAGCGCTGAAGCCAGGGCTCGAACAGGTGCAAGACGGTCGTGCTCACTCGTTACACTCGCTGTGCGCGCTGCGGCTTGCGTGTTCGAGCCTGGTTGTATCGCTTCCGTTCACACTGGCGTTCGCTCAGAGCCACGGCTCCTCGCGAGGAATCGTGAGAACGGAAGCGCCGAAGCCAGGGCTCGAACCTGGGACAACCTCGTTAACAGCGAGGTGCTCTACCAGCTGAGCTACGGCGGCTCTCTGCACAGGTCCGTAATCGGATTCGACAAATAGGGCTTTCGCTTCCGCCGTCGGGCCGTGGGACTCGGTCGCAGCCGACGGGATCCGCGACCGGCGGTACACTGAAGTGCTCGTCGCACGCCACTCCGCGGGGAGGAACGAGGGGAGTTCGATGCCGTTCGGCACGCGCGCGATCGAGGGGACCCGGGAGGAACTACCCGAGGCGGTCGTCGAGCTGTTCGTCCCGCTCACGGACCTCGGCGACCCGCTGTTCTTCGTCGTGCTCGCCGCGGTGGTCTACTGGCTCGGCGACCACGACCGCGGGGCGTACTTCGTCGGCGCGATGCTCCTCGTCCTGGGGCTGACCGTCGGGCTGAAGGAGCTGTTCGCCCTCCCGCGGCCCCCGGCCGAGCTCCACCTCGTCGCCGAGACGGGCTACGGACTCCCCAGCGGTCACGCCGCCGGTGCGGTCGTCGTCTACGGTGGGCTGGCGGCGCTCTACGACCGCGGGCCACGGGTGCTCCGGTACGCGGTGGCGGCGATCGTCGTCGCGCTCGTCTCCGCCTCGCGGGTGGTCCTCGGGGTCCACTACGTCGCCGACGTGCTCGCCGGTCTCGCTCTCGGCGTGGCCGTACTGGCCCTCGCCGTACGGTTGCGCGAACGCGAACGCGAACGGGTGCCTCCCGTGTTCTACGCCGGCGGCGCTATCGGCGCCATCGTCGGGGCGGCGCTGAGCGGGTTGCGCTACGAGTCGTCACTGCTGGTGCTCGGCGGTACGGTCGGTGCGCTCGTGTGGTGGATCCTCCTGGCCCCCGCGCCCGCGGCTCCGCGACGGATGACCGCCCTCCTCGGCGCCGTCGTGTTGCCGATCGTCGTCTGGCTCGTCTACCTCGGGATGACAGCCCTCGAGGGACCACTGGTGCTCGTGGCCGTCACCGCGGTCGCCATCACCCTGGTCCTCGCGACGCCCCACGCCGCGGCGCGGCTCGCGTCCATCGCGGAACGGCGACACCCGGGCGTCGCCACGGACCGTTGAGCGGGCGGGTGGGCAGCCGGGCAGCTGGCCAGCCGGTCAGCCGGCCAGCCGGGCGATCGATATCTCGCTGGATCACGGTTCCCCGTCCGGCAGTGGCGGCGTCCCCGGCGTCCCTGGCGTCCCTGGAGTCCTGACGACGAGCCCCGGCACCGATACGCTTTACCGGCAGACGGGGCAACCGCGAGTATGTCGCTGGAGTCGGTCCTCGAGGCGGTCCGCGACCGGGTCGTCCCCGACGGGTCGGAGGTCGCCGAGCTCGAGGCGGTGGTCGCCGACCTCACCGAGCGCGCCGAGGCGGCCGTCGACGAGCTGCCGGTCGACGCGGACGTCCGCCTCGTCGGCTCGACGGCCCGCGGGACCTGGATCTCGGGCGAGCGGGACGTGGACCTCTTCGTCTGCTTCCCGCCCGACCTGCCCCGCGAGGACCTCCGCAGCCACGGCCTCGCGGTCGGCTGGACCGTCCTCCCCGACGGCCGCGAGGAGTTCGCCGAGCACCCCTACGTGAAGGGTACCTACCGGGGCTTCGACGTCGACTGCGTCCCCTGCTACGCCGTGGAGGACGCGACCGAGATCCGTTCGGCGGTCGACCGGACGCCGTTCCACAACGCGTACCTCGAGGGTCGCATCGACCCGCTGGCCGACGACGTCCGGCTGGCGAAGGCCTTCCTCACCGCCGTCGGCGCCTACGGGAGCAACCTCCGGACCAGGGGCTTCTCGGGGTTCCTGACCGAGCTCCTCGTCCTCGAGTACGGCGGCTTCCGGGAGCTGCTCGAGGCGGCCGCCGACTGGCAGCCGCCGGTCGTCCTCGACCCCGAGGACCACGGCGTCCGGACCTTCGACGACCCGCTCGTGGTCGTCGACCCGACCGACCCCGAACGGAACGTCGCCGCGGTCTGCTCGGCCCGCAACGTCGCCCGCCTCGTCCACTACGCCCGCGAGCTGCGCGCGGATCCGCGGGAGGAGCTGTTCGACCCCCACGACCCACCACCGCTCGACGGCGGGGACGTCCGCGCGCAGGTCGAGCGGCGCGGGACGACGCCAGTCGCGGTCCGGTTCGCGGCCCCCGACGTCGTCGACGACCAGCTCTACCCGCAGCTGGACAAGTCACTCGCGGGCGTCGAGGGGACCCTCGAGCGGGCGGGGTTCGACCCCCTCCGGAGCGCCCGGTTCGCCCGCGAGACGGCGGTCCTCCTCGTCGAGTGCGGCGTCGCCGAGCGCCCGGCGGTCGAGCGCCACCGGGGGCCGCCGGTCGGCGTCCGCGAGCACGCCGAGGGGTTCCACGACGCCTACGTCGACGACCCGGACGTGACGGGGCCGTACATCGACGAGGTCGGCCGCTACGTCGTCGAACGCCCGCGGAACGAGCGCACGCCGGGCGGCCACCTGGAGGCGACCCTCTTCGACATCTCGCTCGGCCCACACGTCGAGTCGGCGCTCGAGGACGGCTACGAGCTCCTCGTCGGCGGCGAGGAGCTGGCCACGCTGGCCGAGGAGTTCGGGGTCGAGCTGGCGCGGTACTTCGATCCCCGGCCGTAGACCCGGTCTCCGGGTGCGTGCCGTTTCGTAAGCGGCGGCTGGGGCACCAGTTCGTCCTGTAACGCGGTGGCCACTACCGCCCCCCGTTCACCGGCCGGGTGGGCGGGCCGGGTGACCGACTCCCGTTAGAGGTCGTGAGCGTCCCGCACGTCGGCGATCACCCGGCGGGCCTTCGAGGTGACCTCCCCGTCGGGGTCGACGGGCTCGCGACCGTCGAAGACCTCGTGGACCATGCCGACGGAGTCGGCGAGCGCGTCGAGGCCGTAGCCGCCCTCGAGGACGAACGCCAGTGGCGCGTCGTGGCGGCCGGCGATCTCGCGGACCCGTGTCGTCAGGTGGCCGAAGCCCTCCGTGGAGACGCGCATCCGGGAGATGGGATCGTTGCGGTGGGCGTCGAAGCCGGCGCTGACGACGAACAGGTCGGGATCGAACCGCTCGACGGCGGGGTCGAGCAGGTCGTCGACGGCGGCGGTGAACTCGACGTCGCCGCTCCCGCCGGGGAACGGGACGTTGAGCGTCGTCTTCCGGGCGTTCGGCCCGCCGGTCTCGAGGATCTCGCCGGTGCCCGGGAACAGGCCGCGTTCGTGGATCGACGCGTACAGGACGTCGTCGCGGTCGTAGAAGATCTCCTGGGTGCCGTTGCCGTGGTGGACGTCCCAGTCGAAGACGACCGCGCGGTCGATCGCGCCGTCGTCGATGGCGTGCTGGACCGCGACGGCGGCGTTGTTGAAGAAGCAGAAGCCCATCGCCTCGTCGGACTCGGCGTGGTGGCCCGGCGGGCGGCCGATCGAGAAGGGCGTCTCGCGACCGTCGGCGCCGTCGAGCGCCGCCTCGACCGCCCAGCAGGCCAGCCCGGCCGAGGCGCGGGCGGCCTCCCAGGTGTCCTCCACCGCGACGGTGTCGGCGTCCCAGGTGCCGCCGCCGTCGGCGCAGAACTCCTCGACCGCGGCGACGTAGTCCGGGTCGTGGACCGCCTCGAGCGCCGCACGGTCGGCGAGGTCGCCCTCCTCGTAGACGACCCCGTACCGCCGCGCCAGCCCACGACGGATGGCCCGGAGCCGGTCCGCAGTCTCCGGGTGGCGCGTGCCCGTGTCGTGGTCGAGACAGCGCTCGCGGTACCCGAACTTCATTCGAAGTACGGTTCGAGTTCGTAGTAGGCGTCGACGTCCTCCGCCTTGACGGTCCGGCGGTCGGCGTGGCGGGCCAGGAACGCCGCAGCCGCGGCGACCCGGTCCGCGTACGCCTCGAGCTCGCCGGCCAGGGCGACCCGGGCGTCCATCGACACCCGGAAGCGGTCGTCGATGTCGAGTCGCGCGATGCGGTCGATGGGGGCGACGGGCAGCTCGAGGCGCTCGGTGTCGAGGACCGGCGCGTCGAAGTCCTCGGCCATCAGCGTCTTCCGGCCGTCCGCCTCGGCGCGCTCGGCCGCCTCGACCGCCCGCGCCGCCCCGCGGCGCTGGATGCGTCGGGCGAGTTCCTCCGCCGCCCCGGCGCTGACACGCAACCCTCCGGCGTTCCGCCGGATGACGGTGTCCACCGGCGCGAACGGTAGCTCGACGCTCATACCTCATCCGGGGGCCGAGGCGGCCTTAATTGTTCCGAGCCCCCAGAAGACGTCCTCGGCCTAGAACACGTCCTCGGCGACGAACCGGTCGCCGTCGCGCCGCCCGCGGACGGTCACCTCCTGGCCGAGGTGGACGTCCGCGTCGGTCTCCACGTGGAGGGTCTCCTCGCCGTCGTCGAGGATCACCGGGTCGCCGGGCTGGACGACGGTGCCGGTGAAGGTCTCTGGGTCGTCGGCGTCGGTCGACCCACCACCTTCCTTCGTTCCTCTAGCCGCCGTCTCATCAGCCGCCGACTCGCCAGCGTTGGCCTCGTCATCCGCCGTCCCGTCGGCGAACGCGTCGAGGCCCGCCGACTCGCCATCGCCGGTCGCCGCCCCAGCCGTCGGCCCCTCGGCGGACGATCGATCGGCTCCCCCGGTCGGCCCGTCCAGGACCGTCACCGTCGAGCGCCAGCCCGCCGACGCCTCGAGGTCGTCCTGCCACCCCTCCTGGACCTCGACGTCGGCACAGAGGACCTCGTCGCCGGCGCCGAGGTCGACGTCCGCCTTGTCGCCCCACAGCGCGACCCGGATGTCGCCGGTGCGGTCCTGTACGCGGACGTTCCGAACCTGTCCCTCGGAGCCGTCGTCGCGGTCGAAGGTCCGCACGGGGTCCGCCGAGCGGACGACGCCGGCGATGTCGACCGTCTGGCCGATCTCGACGTCGTCGATGTCGGTCGCCTTCGGGACGAACTCGACCGGCTCGTCGAGCTCGTCGACGGCCCCGCGGGAGCCGACGTGCAGCTCCAGGTCGCCCTCCCGCTCGCGGACGTAGCCGTCGACGACCGCGACGCTCTGTCCCACCTCCAGCTCCTCGGCGCGGTCGGCCCGCTCGTCCCACAGCGTGACGCGGACCCGGCCGGTCTCGTCGCCGAGGGTCAGGTTCGCGACGCGGCCCTCCGAGCCGTCGTCGCGCTCGAAGGTGCGGATCGCGTCCGTCCCGAGGACGACCCCGCGCAGCGACACGTCCGACTGGCCGAGGGTCAGCGAGTCGGCGGTCGCCTCGCCGCCGACCTCGACCTCGATGTCGGTGTCCTCGTCGGGCTCGACGCGGTCGGCGCTCACCTCGAGGCCGCTGAAGCCCTCCTTCGGTCTGCCCTTCACGCGGAGGACCTGGCCGGCCTCGAGCTCCTCGTCGGCGGCGAGGGCGTCCTCGTCCCACAGCGCGACCCGGATGGCCCCCGACTCGTCGGCGAGCTCGAGGTTGAGGACGTGGCCGTCGTCGTCCTCGCCGTCCCGCTCGAACGTCCGGAGGTCGCCCACGCTCGTCACCTTGCCGACGAACTTCGCCTCCTTCAGCCCGGCCTCGACGTCGGCGATCGTCTCGACCTCGCCCCCGTCGAGGTCGTGGGCGATGAGCATCGCAGCGGTCTCCTCGTCCGCCAGTCCCCCCATCTGCTCGACCTTCTCCTCGACGGCCTCCCTGAACTCCTCCTCGGAGACGTCGGCGTCGAGCTCCGCGTAGATGTCCTCGATGGCGCCCATTGCTAGGAAGGGCATGCACGTCCTCCCGAAAAGCGTTGTCGTTGTCGGTGCGAACGGCGGCCGGCGGTGCCCAGCGGCATGCCGTCCGATGGCCGCGCCTTCGGCCAAAAACCCTCGCTCGGCCGGAGACCCAGAGAGGAAAACCTGTCCTCGATGGCCAGGTGTCGTTCCTGGATGTCCAGCTACCGTTCTTCGACGATCCCTTCCGTCCCCCGACGCCCAGCTACCGTTCCTCGACCGCCCAGGCGGTCCCGTCCTCGTCCCCTGCCGCTTCCCCAGCGTATTCGGCGACGGCGTCGAACAGCGACCCGAGGATCGCGATGGTCCGGTCGTCGTGGGCGGCGGGGTCCATGTGGTAGTGGGCGACCGCGTCGGCGCCCGCGACCCGGTTCGTGAGGACGTGGAGGAACCGGAAGGCCTCCCGTGTCTCGACGTACTGGAGCAGGACCGTCAGCGAGTCGATCGTGATCACCGTCCGTGGACCCTCGAACTCGTCGAGGCACTGGTGGATCCGGATCCCGAGGCCGGTGAGATCGTCGGGGCGCTCGACGCAGACCACGGCGTTGGACCCGACCGGCGTCACGCCGTCGGACCCCGACGCCGTGGCGGCGACTGTCGAACGGGTGAGGTCGTCGACGCTCACGACGGCGGCGCGGCGCGGCGAGGTGCCCGCGTACCGTCGCCACTCGTCCAGCCACTCGTCCGGCGACCGGCGGTACTCGACCGCCAGGACGTCGTGACCCATCGGTCGGTCCGGGACGATCTCCTCGTAGTAGGCGCGTCGCGCCGACTCGTCCATGGTCGGTGCGAGCACGAGGAGGTTCGCGGCGTCCTCGAGGGCAGGAGGCCGGCGCTCGCCGGGCTCGCTGTCGGCGACGGCTTCGAGTTCGTGATCGGGGGTCCCCTCCCCTTGGGTCTCCTCGACGGCGTCCCCGGTGGGCATCGTGCCACCCGTTCACCCGACGGGGTAATAAAACGATTGACGACGTCTTTCCCGGGCCGGCGGTGGGTGAACCGTAACCCCTATACGTCGAAGTGGGCTACCTGCAGTCGAGTCCGGGTAGGGTAGTGGACTATCCTCCTGGCTTGCGGAGCCAGGGACCGGAGTTCAAATCTCCGTCCGGACGTTTTCCGGCGCGCCACATCGCGAGCGGAGCGAGCGGTCCGCGCGCCGGAAACGGACGAGAGGAGATTTGAACACGCCAGTCGCAGCCCGCGCAGCCGAACGAAGT
>SLIW01000008.1 GCA_007135435.1 Natronomonas sp. | reverse complement strand
GCGGTGAACGCCGAGAGGGTCTTCCCGCTCCCGGTGGGCGCACACACCAGGGTGTTCGTCCCCTCGTCGATGAGTGGGATCGCCTCCTTCTGCGGTGGTGTGAAGAACCCGCCGTTCTCGGGGACGAACTCGGCGAACCGCTCGACCCACCACTCGCGGACGACGGGTTCGAGTCGCGAGAGGACCTCGGCGTCGTCGAGGGGGACGCTCGCCGGGTCGAACGCCGTCTCCGGGTCGTCGGCCACCGCCCCGGAGAGCAGGTCGCGGGCGACCGCCTCGGCGTCCGGCTGGGAGCCTCCCATCGCGCACCCGTAGGTCGCCGACGGGGAAGTGGGTTTGGAAACCGGAGTGAAAGTGAACGACGGCACCGGGATGGGCCGACCGACGCGGTCGGAATCCGCCCACCACAACAATCTTGCCCGTGGCCGCCCCCACACCAATCTCGACCACAGCAGTCACCACAGCTATCTTGCCGGTGGCCGTCGACGGTCCTCCATGCGCCTGACCTTCCTCGGAACCGGCGCGGCGATGCCGACCGGCGAGCGGTACCAGACCGGGCTCCTCCTCGAGGACCCCGACGGCGACGCCGAGCCGCTGCTCGTCGACTGTGGCAGTGGCGTCCTCCACGGCCTCGCGGAGACGGGCGTCGGCTACGAGGGCGTCGACACGGTGCTCTTCACCCACCACCACCTCGACCACGTCTCGGACCTCATGGTGCTCCTCAAGGCCCGGTGGCTGGCCGACGAGCCGTCGATGGAGATCGTCGGCCCCGAGGGCACCGAGCGGCTCGTCGAGGCGCTCTTCGACGCCCACGAATACATGCAGGACCGCTTCGACCTCACCGTCCGCGAGGTCGACCCCGGCGCGTTCGCGGTCGCCGGCTACGACGTCGAGGCCGTCGAGACGATCCACTCGATGTACTGCCACGCCTACCGCTTCGAGACCGACGACGTCGCGTTCACCTTCTCCGGGGATACCGAGGCGAGCGAGGACGTGATGGACCTCGCCGACGGGTCGGCGATCCTCGCGCACGACTGCTCGTTCCCCGACGACGTCGACGTCGACAACCACCCGACCCCCTCGCAGCTCGGCGCGGCGCTGGCCGGACGGGACGTCGGACGGGTCTACCTCACCCACCTCTATCCCCACACCGACGGCCGCCACGAGGAGATGCTCGAGTCGGTCCGGGACCACTTCGACGGCGACGTCCGGATGGCCCGCGACGGCCTCTCGGTCACGGTCACCCGGGAGGGGTGAGTCTCGCGCGTCGTACGTTTCTCACGTTTCTCACGTTTCTCACGTGTCTCACGTGTCTCACGTTCAGGTGAACGGAGCCCGACCGCTGACCCTACTCGAGGCGGTAGCGGAGCAGGGCGGCGACCCCGCCGAGGTTGGCCAGCTGCCGGCCGGGGTCGAACTCGCTGGAGAAGACCGTCACCTCGCCGCCCTGCTGTTCGACCGTCTCGATGACCTCGTTGGCGTCGACGTCCCAGTCGCCCTCGCCGGCGCGCTCCTCGCGCAGCCGCTCGTCGAGGATGAGGAGGGTCTCGATGGCCCCGTAGTCGGCGGCCCTCGCCACCTCGTCGATGCCGTAGGCCGCCTTCGCTCCCTCGCCGATGCGTTTCATGAGCTCGTCGATCAGCTCCGCCTCGCGGGAGATGCGGGTCTCGGTCTGGACGCGGTCGACGGCCCCGCGCTTGAGGACCTCGTGGACGCCCCGGTCGCCGACCGACGCCGTGTCGACGACCTGGACCCGCTCGGCCACCTCGGGGGCGTTCTCCTCGACGTAGTCGAGGGCGTCCTGCTTGGTGAATCCCGGGCCCGCCAGGATGATCGCCTCGACGTCCTGGCGCCGGAGCACGTCCGTGAGCTCGGCGAACAGCTCGTCGCGGCCGCGGGCGTACTCGCCCTTCCCGGTCGTCCCGGTGATGGAGGCGCGCTCCTCGACGCCGTACTGGGCGACGGTGTGGACGTACGCGGCGCCCTCCTCGACCGTGGCGACGGCGACCGTCGGGTTCTCGGCGGCCTCGACGGCCTCCTGGACGCGCTCGAGCTGGTCGACCCGCCAGACCTTCTCGACGGTCAGCTCGTCGTGCTCCTCGACGTTCAGCGTGTGGTGGAACCCGAGCTGGTCCTCCCGGGAGGACTCGACGATCTCGCCGCCGACGCGCAACCGGTTGGCGAACTTCGCGAACTCCACGTCGTCGACCGCGATCCGCACCCACATCGGCTCGCGCTGGCCTCCCGTGTCGCGGATCCGGTCGTCGTCGCGCTGGATGCGGCGGGTGGTGTCGCCCGCGACGAGGTCGCCCGGCTCGAGGACGTAGGTGAGGTGCCAGAGGTCGTCGAGGCTCTCGGGGACGAGCGCGATCCGCTCGCGGCCGCCCTCGACGGCCTGCCGGTCGGCGATGCGCATGTACCCGGGGAGAGTCGGCCCGGCGATAAGTGCGCTGTCATTCGGACGGGCCGGCGCGGACACGACGGACGTCACGGACTCCACTGTCGGCTCCCGGCGGAACCCGCGGGTACGCACCGCTACCCATCGATCTACAGATAATCGGACTGCTCGGCGGGTCCCGGTCGGGACCGTTTCGGGATCCTCACTCGATCGATCCGGAATCCTCACTCGGTCGATCCGCGATCCTCACTCGATCGATCCGGAATCCTCACTCGGTCGGCTCGGCCCGGCCTGGGGTCACGTCGCCGGTCGTCTCGGGCGTCATCTCCATCGCCTGGCCGTAGCCGCGGCCGATCAGGTAGTACATCGCCACCTGCACGTAGAAGAGCAGGAAGACGCCGACGAGGACGACCGTTAGCATCGAGGCGACCGCGCCGAGGATCACCCCGATGACGATCGCCGACGCCACGGCGACGAGGTAGTCGGAGCTCCCCCCGACGCGCCGGAGCACGTCGGTGTCGAAGGCAGCGCCAAGCGAACCCTCCATGGCCATGTTCGTGAGCCCGGCCGGCAGGAGGTACGCCGCGACCAGGTAGGCCGCGAAGACGACGACGCCGACGAGGAACCCGATCGCGCCGGCTTCGAACCCCCCGAACGCGAGGCCCAGCAGGACCGCGAGGACGAACGGGACCAGGAAGAACCCGATCGCGACGGCGATCACCTTCAGGCCGTCGACCAGCATGTCGGCCCACTCGTCGAACACCGGGGGCTCGACGGCCTCCTCGCTCCCGGCCCGGAGTACGCGCAGCAGGTACCCCTGCAGGAGGATCGCCGGGACGATCAGCCAGGAGAACAGCAGCAGGAGTCCGCCGATGAGGACGGTCCTGAGCCACGATTCACCGCTCTTCGGATAGGAAAGGGCATCTCCAATCATGATGGTATATTCACCCCAGTGATACTTGAACGTTGTGAACGAGATGTCTGAATTTCGGCGTTTGGTGGCCTATACGTACCATATTTGTACGTCGATGCATTCGATATCCGGGAATATATCAGGACTTCGTTAGTTCTGAACGCCCGTTCGGGGCGTCACTCGTGACGAGGCGGCGCTGACGCATCGCGCGAGGCTCGCGACGTTCGAGGCGACATGCCACATCCCGAGTGACCTGCAAGGGCCGTCTATGGTCACTCCCGTCACCGGCGTTCCGTCTGCGATCCCCGGTCGACAGCGTCATCGGGGACTCCATCGGGACCGCCCCCGCCAGTGCTGTCCGCTCCGGGGTCGTCTCGACTCGACCACTCCACGGTGGATCGACCGTCGACCCGGACGACGGCCGGTCGCGGAACGTCCCCGTCTACCCGGTCTGCCCGGGTCGCGACCCCTGATCCCTCGGGCCGGCGGACGGCCGGCGTGAGGTCCGTCCAGGCCGGGTGGTCGACCCCGAGCGGGACCGGGGGTCTGCCCAGGGCGGTGCCGTAGCCCTGTCCGTAGCAGTACCGCACGCCCATCGCGACCAGGAACTGGAGGAAGAAGCCGACCAGCACGATGCGCAGGAGGTAGGCCACGGGGAGCAGGAGCGCCTGCAGGAGCAGCGAGACGGCCCAGGCCACCGCGTAGTCCTCCGAGAGTGCGCCGGCGAACACCGTCCGGCGCTCGAAGGCCGCGGCGACCCGACCGGTGTAGGCGAAGTTCGCGACGGCGATCGGCAGAGCGTACAGCGCTCCGACGAGGTACAGGAGCGCGACCACGGCGAGGACCCCGGCGACGACGACCACGGCGTCGGCGTAGATCGGCGCGATCCCGACCTCGCCGAGGAGCGTCCCCAGGTCCGTCTCGGCCGCGGACACGGCCACCAGGGGGCCGATGACGATCGCCGCCGGGAGTAGGTACGCCACCGAAATCGCCACGGCCCGCACGCCGTCCGCGAGCAGTTCCCGGGGTCGACCGAACGGCGGTGGGACCGGCTCGGTTCGGCCGATGGTGGTCCGGACGACCCTGACGTAGTACCCCCGGACGAGCAGCCAGGGGACCACCGCGAGCAGGATCAGCGGGGCGGTGGCGACCTGGAGCCCGGCGAGGGCGACGAAGGAGCCGACCACGAGGAGGAGTAACCCGCCGGCGACGACCGACCGGGCGCCTACAGGCGGCCGGGTCGGGTAGTCCAGCGCCTCCCGGAACATGCCACGACCAACTCGGGGCAGGCGTTTATAACGCCCGGAACCGGTGGGTTGGCCGGCGTGTCTGGAGAAGCGACGGGGTCGCTCAGTCGTCGAGCATCCGGCTCCCGCCGGGCGGACAGAACTCCTGGATCCGGTCCGGGCTCGCGACCTTCCGCACGAAACTCGTGTCCGCGAAGCGCTCGCGGAAGACCCGGTAGAGCCGCTTGGCGACGTCGTTCTGGGCGTACCGACCCGGCTCGAGCCGGACGGACGTCTCCACGCGGGGTTCGACCGCCGTAGGCGGGCCCCCGATCACCCGGGTGTCGGGCTCGCAGGTGATACCGATCGCGACGCCGACCGGGACGTCGCGGTAGTACTCGCGGTCGCCCCGGATCACGAAGCCACCCTTCTCGATGTACTCGCCGCTCTCGGGCGTCTTCGAGACCTGGTCCGGCCCCACTTCGTAGGCGTCGCCCTCGAAGGCGCCGTCCTTCCAGACCGACGAGTACGAGACGGCGAACTGCGCGGCCTCCTCCCGGCTGCGGTCGGGGATCTCCACGTCTCGGGCGGCCTCGTCGGGTTCCGTCCCCTTGAGCAGCGTGACCGGCGCGCCGTGGGCCTGTGCGTGGAAGAACCGGTCGGATGGCTCCATGTACTTCTTGACGAGTTCCTCGTTCTGGTCGGCGTTGCGGCCGCCGAGGACGAGGAAGCCGTCGCTCGTCCGGAACCACCGGAACCGCTCGTACCACTTCTCGTCGGACCGGACCGGCACCGAGCGCATCGAGAGGTAGTCCCGCTCGACTGGCTCGCCGTCCGCCCCGTCGGCACCGTCGGCACCGTCGGCCGCTGGTCCGGCGACCTCCCCGTCCGCCCCTTCCCGTGCACGCTTCCACTCCTCGCGGCGCTCCTTCGCCGCCTCGAGGTCCTCCCTGGTGTCCTCGATGGCCTCCAGGGCACCCTCCTTCTTCTCGCGGATCCGCTTCGCCTCCGTGTACAGCTCGTCGGCGTTCCGCTCGACGCCCAGCGACGGGTCGACCGTGACGGTCACCTCGCCGAGGTCGACGGTGACCGTCCCCTCGGCCTCGTCGATCCCGACCACGGCCTCTGCCTCGGGAATGCCCCGCTCGGCGCCCTCCGCGAAGGTCTCCTCGATCTCCCGCCACGGGACCCCGTCCTGGCGAGCCTCCCGGATCGTCGAGCAGATCTCGTCGACGAGGTCGTAGTGCGCGTACAGCGACTCCGCCTTCTGCTGTTCCGCCTCCGCCTGCGCCTCGAAGTCCTCGATGGCGCCCTCCTGCTGGTCGATGATGCGCTGGTACTTGGCGATCTCCGCCTCGAAGTCCGGCCCCTCGTCGCCGGCCTCCGCGACCTCGTCGGCCTCGTTTATCAGCCGGTGGAAGTACTCGTCGAGGGCACCGTTGAACCGCTCGAACGCCGTCGCCGCGTAGCCCGCCGCCTCGTGCTCCTCGATGGGCACCGGCGTCGCATCGACCACGAGCCCGTCGTCGTCCTCGTAGAGCCGGGGGTCGGTCCGGCCCTCCAGGACGGGCTCGCGGAGCCGCTCGAGCGCGCCGAAGAGCGCCTCGAAGTGGTCTTCGGTCGCGTCGGCAATGTCGAGCTCCTTCTCCACGCCGGCCCGCCGGCAGAGCTCCTCTGCGTAGAGGCCCCCCAGGTTGAGCTGCGTCGCCAGCGTCCGCACCAGGTCGGTGTCGGACTCGCGCATCCGCGCCGCGAACGCGTCGTACTCGCAGTCGAGCGGGCTGAACCGCTGGTCGGGGTAGCCGTACTGCGAGCCGGGGGCGACCGTCCGCGAGCGCAGCCGGACGACGTCCAGGCAGCCGATCACCTCGAGGTCCTCGGTGGTCACCGCGACGTTGCCGTCGCCGAACAGCTCCGCGACGACGAGGGTCGTCGCGTCCTCGCGCTCGAACCGGAAGGTGAGGATGCGGTCGAAGCCGTGCTGCTCGACGCCCGCGAAGTTCGCCCCGGCGATCCGGTTGCGCAGCATCTTCGCGAAGTTGGGCGGCCGCCCGGGCGCGTCGGGGACGTGTTCGGGGCTGGCGACGTGAGCCCGCTTCGGGTCGCCCACCTCGACGATGAGCTCGATCCGGCCGCGGTCGAAATCGCGCATCTTGAGCCGGACGAGGTCGTCGCCGTAGAGGTAGGCCTTGTCGACGACGGCGCCGGTGTACTCGCGCAGCTCGCCGACCAGCGCGGCCAGGTCGACGCTCGTCATCGCCCGCTTGCGCTCCATAGTGGGTGTTCGGGCCCCGCGAGAAAGGCTTGACGGGTATCGAGGCGGATCGCCGGGTGAGGTACCTGGCTCGCGGGTTCACAACGGCTTAAGGGACGGTCTGCGTACGGGGTCCATGGTCAGTCGCAGCCGGTACACGGCCATCTCCGCGATGGTCGTCGGCGCCGCGCTCGCCCTCGTCGGGGCCGTGGAGTACCTCCTGGCCGGGCTCGTGCCGCCGCCGATGGAGCCCTTCGCGACGGGGGTGTTCGTGGTGGTGGCGGGTGGATTGTTGGTCGTCGCTGGAGGGTTGGCATATGGTGCGGCACTGGATCATCTCTCGCTCCGGTTGACGACCTTCGTCGGGCTCGCGACGTTGCTCCTTGTCGTTTTCTTCCCGGACTCGCTGCTGTTCGGCGGAGTAGTCTGGCTGGCGATGATAGCCGTCG
>SLIW01000061.1 GCA_007135435.1 Natronomonas sp. | reverse complement strand
TCCTACCGGTGTATTTGCCCTCCTTAAATTTGCCGCTTCGTGCGTCGCCACGATGCCCGAGGCGCCCCCAGATCGAACGGGCCGTCCAGGGAGGGACTGCTCCCGATCGAACGATGCGAGTACGTGGCCGTGGTGACAGGCAGGGGACGACCCTCCAACCTGCCACCCAGTTGCCTTCGGGCGGTCCAGCGGCACCGAGACGGTCGCAGTCCGCAGCCGCCCTCAGAAGGCCTCGTCCACCTGGCGCCGCGTCTCCGCCAGACTCCCGGAGTTGTCCACGGTGAGGTCGGCCCGCCGGACCGGATCGAACAGCTCGCGGAACTCCCGGTGGACCTGGAAGTCGGCGTCGCTCACCCCCTCCCGTTCGGCGATCCGGCGCTCGACCACCGACTCCGCGCAGTCGACGTGAACCAGCCGGAACGGTCGGTCGACGCGGTCCGCCACTGCCCTGGCGTCGGCCCTGCGTCGCCGTGTCTTGAACGTCGCGTCCAGTACGACCGACGTGGCCGCCTCGCCCCGAAGCCGGTCGCCCGCGCGTTCGAACAGCTCGTCGTAGACGGTGGCCGTCTCCGCGGCGGTGTACGCCGGGTCGACGAAGAGCTCCTTCCGGACGACGTCGGACCGAAGCACGTCGGCGTCGATCCGCGCAGCGACGCGACGGGCGACGGTGGACTTCCCCACGCCGGGGAGGCCACAGACGACGACCAGCGCGGGGAGTTCGAGGGCGCGGGGGCGGTCGGGTACGGTTCTACCAACGAGTTCGAGGTCCGACCCCGTCTCCGACATTCGGGTGGAGACACCCGGGGATGGGTCAAGAAGGTTACCCACGGCCTGAAAGTCGTCACCCACCGGGGACGGCCCCGCGGACCACCGGGGACTCCCACGGATGCGGTCCGACACGCGACGCGGGTGGGCTGGACCGTGACGCAACGCTTTTTCCGTCCGGCCGCTTCCCCCGGGGTATGAAGGACTACATCGTCGACCAGGAGCAGCACCTGTCGCCGGTGGTGGTGGTCACCACCGCCCTCCTCGCGGTGATCTTCGTCCTCGGCGTGCTCTTCCAGCTGCTGATGCTCATCCTCTGAACGGCGCGGGGGCGTGAACGGGACTGAAGTCGAGCGGCCCCCAGGAGGACCTTCGTGTCGATCCCCGCGAGCGTCCGGTCGAGGCCTAGAAGGCTTCGAAGTTGTCGTCCGGGCTGTTCGTCATCTGTTCCGCGTGGCTATCGCGTACGCCGTCCCCCCATCTTCGAGGGGCACGGTGGCGTCACCTCGGTGGCGCCCGGCCGTGGTGGTCGATACGGCGACGTCGTGGCGGGTGCTCGACTCGCCAGGACGTCTCGTTCTTCGAGAGTTCGAGACTAGATGGGATATCGGTGCGACCGCCTGGTCACCGATCGCGGACGACCAGGACGTCGACGTCGCTGACGCGGACGACGTGCTCGGCGACGCTGCCGAGCACCGCTCGCTGGACCCCACCGCGGCCGTGGGTCCCGAGCACGATGAGGTCGGCGTCGACCGACGAGGCGTAGTCCACGATGCCGTTCTTCGGCGTTCCGGTGCGGACCTCGGTCTCCACGTCGAGGCCCAGCGACCTCGCGCGCTCGGCGAGGCGCTCGACGTACGTCTCCGCCTGCCCGCGGATGGCCTCCTCGGCGCTCGCGGCGTCGCCCGGGAGACGCACCTCGTCGAACGGGCCGGTCTCGGCCACGCAGACCACGCAGACCGCCGCCTCGTGAACCTCGGCGATCGCGAGGCCCCGCTCGGCGGCAGTCTCTGCCAGTTCACTGCCGTCGGTCGTGAGGACGATGACGTCGTACATGTCGGGATCGACCGCCGGGGACGGGCCCGCGGCCACGACTGGAGGTAGACGGCGGCGATACTAAACTCTAGACCGCGGGGGCGGTGGTCTCCCGGGTGCGGATGGTGGTCACGCGACGTGGGCGACCGTGGGTCGTGACGCACTGTCACTGGACTCGGCGGGGCGAATCGTCGGTGGACTCGGCGGGGCGAACCGTCGCTGGCTTCGGCGGGGCGAACCATCGGTGGAAACGGGCGACGGTGCTCGAGAGGAGTGGCGATGGGCGTCTGGCCTCTGCGTGGCGGGGACGGAGCCAGGTGACGTTTCAGCTGCTACCGATAGAGGGAGACGTAGATCATCATGAAGCCGACGATGAACGGGACGGTCTCGGCCATCTGGAGGTAGAGGAGCTGCGTGCCTCCGACGCCGCCGCTGACGCCGACCTGCGTCGTCAGGTTCGTGACCGCGACGCCCATGCTCAGGAACGCGAAGCCGATGAAGGCGTACTGGAGTCGTTCGGTCCGGCGCTTCGAGTAGGCCTGGAAGCTGATGAGGGTCAGTCCCAGCGTCAGCCCGAAGAGCACGAGCCGCATCAGTATGAGTCCCCCCTGGAGGATGTCCACCATACGCTGAGGGACTCACGTGCAACCGGTAAAAAGCCCTCCGGTGGTATCGGGCGACGGGTGCGGGTTCTTCTCGCTCCTTCACCTCGCTCCTTCACCCCGCTCGTTCACCTCGCTCCTTCACCTCGCTCGTTCACCTCGCTCCTTCACCTCGTTCCTTCACCCCGCTCCTTCACCCCGATCCTTCACCCCGATCCTTCACCCCGATCCTCACTCGACACCGAGGTCGTCCCACAGCTGGCTGAACCGGTCGGGGAGGTTCTCACGGCGGTAGATGCGGACCTTGTACTCGTCGTCGTCGAGCTGGATCACCGTGCTGTCGAAGTTGCACTCGTAGATCTTGTAGTGGTTGCCGTCCTTCGCGACGGCGGTCTGCTCGACGATGAGGTCGTGTTCCTGGAGGAGCTCGAGCCGCCGGTAGATGGTCGGAAGCGAGAGCTCGCACTCCTCGGCGAGTTCCTTGGCGGAGCGAGCCTCCCGACTGATCGCGGCGAGCACCGTCCGCGCGTGCCGATCCCCGATCGTATCGAGGATGTCCTCGATCGGGCGTTTGTCGTCGTCTCCCACATCTCGGTCAGTGTATCCGGACACCGAAAGCGTTTCGGCCAGTATCGAGTTCGATCACCCCCGGTCTCCGCCAGGGTCCGCTCCGTCGCCGTCGGAGACACGCGTTACGAGGTGCGTGCGTGAGGTCCCCGCGATCGGCGGAGCCAGACCACGACGTATTTCGACGTCGGACGCACGCACGACACGTCGCTCCCGAGGTGTGACGATCACGTGGCGGACGGCGCGTGACGGAAATGCGGCGACTGGGGCCCGGTAGATCCGTAGCACCCTGCATCCGACGCATACACGGCGACCGGCACGCGACGGGTAAGCAAGACCTTCGGCGCACGGGTATTTCCGACCGCGTCCCATACTGTCGTCACCGATGCGACTCGTCCAGGTCACGGTCCCGACCGGCAAACGGGCGACCGTCCTGGAGCTGCTGGACGACGAGGAGATCGACTACGTGGTCACCGACGAGACGAGCGAGCAGGGCTACGACACGCTCGTCTACTTCCCGCTTCCCGCGAACGCCGTCGAGCCGGTCCTGGACGGCCTCCAGCAGGCGGGCCTCGGCGAGGAGTCCTACACGGTCGTCGTCGAGGCCGAGGCGGTCGTCTCCGGCCGGTTCGACGAGCTCCAGGAGCGCTACGCGACCGGATCGGTCGACGACGAGGAGATCGCGAGACAGGAGCTCGTCTCGCGGGCCGACGAGCTGACGCCGACCTACGCGGTCTTCCTGACGATGACGATCATCAGCTCGCTGGTCGCCACCGCCGGGCTCCTCCTCGACTCCCCGGCTGTGGTCGTCGGCTCGATGGTCATCGCGCCGCTCATCGGCCCGGCGCTGAGCGCCTCGATCGGGACCGTGGTCAACGACCGAGAGCTCTTCTACACCGCGATGCGCTACCAGATGTCCGGGGTGGCCGTCGGCATCGTGGCGGCCGCGATCTTCGCCTGGCTCCTCCAGGTGCTGTTGGTCGTCCCGCCCGGCACCGAGATCACCCAGATCGACGAGATCGCCGAGCGCATCGCCCCGGAGCTCCTGCTGTTGCCCGTCGCGCTGGGTGCGGGCGTCGCCGGCGTGCTCAGCCTGGCGACGGGTTTCTCGGTCGCGATCGTTGGGGTGATGATCGCCGCGGCGCTCATCCCGCCGATGGCGGCCGCCGGGATCGCCGCGGCGTGGGGGCTCCCGGTGGCCGCCGTCGGCTCGACCGTGCTCGTGCTCGTGAACCTGCTGGGGGTCAACCTGGCGGGGCTCCTCACGCTGTGGTACCTCGGCTACCGCCCACACGAGCTGTTCGAGGTCCCGACCGTCCACCGCCGGCTCGTCAAACAGGTCGCCGCGTTCGCCGCGGTCGTCCTCGTGCTCACGCTCTTCCTCGGGGGGATCACCTACGCGAGCTACCAGGTCTCGATGTTCGAGGCGACCGCCACCGACGAGGCGGAGACCGTCCTGGCGGAATACGAGGATCTCGAGCTCCTGTCGGTCGAGGCGGAGATCCGCGAGGGGAACGACCCCGTGAGCCCGTCGCTCGACGCCACCGCCCAGATCGACGTGGTGGTGATCGAGGTCACCGGGCCGGCGGCCGCACACGATCCAGCGGTCGCAGACGAGCTCCACGAACGCATCAACGGACACACCGACGACGAAGTCACCGTCGAGGTCCGATTCGTCACCAGCGAGCAGCGGTGACGTTCACCCCACGCGACAGCTGCCGGTGATCGATTGAGATGAGGGTGGCCAGTGATCGGTGACGGCAACGATGGCGCTGGCTATCGCGTTGGCGGCGGCGACGACGTAACGCTCACAGTGACGGTGACGGTCGTGAGGGGAAAGACAGCCGAATGGTGAGGGAGTGCACGGGCCACGCGCCAACCGCTCAGGCTCGTCCGACGCGGTCGAACTCGCCCGATCCACACACCGGACACCGCTGGATGGGAGAATCCTCTAGGGTCGTCCCGCAGTCGTCGCACCGCTCACGCCCGGTCTCGACACCTGTCGTGCCGCAGAACCGACACAGGCGTCGTCTGCCCCGGAAGTGGGTCCCACAGCCGGAGCATCTGTAGACGCGGCGCACGGTCAGTATATGCTCCACGGACTGAAAACGGTCAGGGCTTCACCTCCCTCGCAGTGCTCCGCCCCGACCAGCTATCGAAGGCTGGGCCACCGCCTCGAGGGCCAGAATCCGATGGCCCACGACATCGAGCCGACAGAGGCGCCCCTGCGTGGCGGCTCACCCGACGAACGCGTCGTAGTCGACGGAGACGTCCCGTTCTGCGCCCGGTGCGACGTCGACGACGGCGTCCGCGACCCGCTCGACCGGCGACGGACGGCTCCCCGCGAAGGCGTCCTCGGTCGCCCAGGCGACGGTGACGTTCCAGTCGTCGCCGACCAGGAACGCGGCCCGCTTCGGCGGCCCGTAGTGGCCCTCCCACTCGTCGTAGCGGACGCCGTAGTAGTCGGCGGCGCTGTCGCCGTCGCCGAGGAGGGCCATGGGGAGGTCGTAGTCGTCCGCGTAGGCGGCAGCCGCGTAGATGCTGTCCATCGAGATGCCCCACACCTGGAGACCGGGCTCGTCGTGCCAGCCGGCGTCGCGGATGGCACAGAGCTCGGCGGTCGCCGTGGGGAGGAACGTCGCGGGGAAGAACCACAGCAGGACCGCGTCGCCCCCGTCGATCGCCCGGAACAGCTCGTAGACGTCCGGACGCCCACGCTCGACCCCCGGGAGGGCGAAGTCGGGGGCCTTCTGGCCCTCGCGTATCATACCCGGTCCTGCGCGACGCGAGGTCTTGTCTCTGGCGGGACGGTGACTCGTGGTGGCGGAACGGTGACTCGTGGTGGCGGGACGGTGACTCGTGGCCCTGGAAGAAAATCACCGGTGTCCTGAGACCGCCCTTCGATGCTCTGGCGGGACGACCTCGCTGGTCCGGGCACGGCACTGCTCCACGGTACCACGACCCCTCAAGACGTAAGTACCGTGACGAACCTACCGGTCGTATGTACGCGGCGCTCCTGGACGCCGGCGTGGGCATCATCGTCCAGTACGGACTCGTGGCCCTGCTGGTCGTCTTCGCCCTCGAAGGGGCCCTCGTGGGGAAGGTCATCCCGACCCGCGCGCTGTTCGTGGCGGTCGCCCTCGCGATGGGCAGCGACGCCGTGGGTCTGCTGACCGTCGCCGTCGTGGCCGTCCTCGGCGCCACCCTCGGACAGCTCGCCCTCTTCGGCGTCGTCCGGTACGGTGGCCTCCCCGCTGACGTCCTCCCCGGCGCGGTCGAACCCGACGGGGACGGCCGTCTGGCAGGGTGGTTCGACCGCTGGGGGCTGACCGCCGTCGCGGTCACCAACCTCCTGCCGGTCACCCGCGGGTCGCTGACGGTCCCGGTCGCCCTGACAGACGCTGACCCACTGCGGTTCTCGGCGTCCTCGTTGCTCGGGACCTCGCTGTACGCCGGTGGGCTGGTCGCGGTCGCCGTCGGCCTCGACGTGGCCGTCGGGCTCCTGTGATGCCGGTCGGTCCCGTCGGGACCACCGACGGGACCAGTCGCACGTCCGATCCGATCTGGTCGGTGGTTCGAGCGTTCTTTGAGCGCTGAACCCGTCGGAACACATGTATACACGGGGGGCGAACGTCGAACGAACGCAGCCATGGTGTTAGGGGGGTTCGTGCGGACCACGACCGCGGCAAGCCTGCTCGTCCTAGCGACGGGACTGGGCGCCGTCGCGTACTCGCCCCCGCCCTCCCTCGTCGGGTTCTTCGGGGTGCTCCTCGTCGGTGTGGGCTTCGGGGCGTTCGCGGTCACGCTCTTCGCCATCCTCAGCGCCTGGTCGCCGGAGGCGCGGCCCGCGCCGGACGACGAACCGGCCACGGATCGTCCGACGGGACACGCCGCGGGGCCCACCTCGGCACCCACCTCGTCACCGACCGAGGAGTTCGTCAGGGGCGGCTCCGGTGGGACCAGTGCCCCGATCACCGCGGCTGAGCAGGTGGAGGTTGCAGGTTCGTCCTCGCCACTGGAGGCCCTCGAATCGACGCTGGACAGCGACGAGGCGGGCGATCACGCCGCCGGGGCTTCCAGTGGCGACGACGATCAGGCACCGAGTCGTGACGAGGCCCACGACGACGAGGACGGCGAAGATGACGCCGAGGACGCCGAAGAAGACCATGACGACGGCGAAGATGACGACGAGGACGGCGATGGATTGGAAGTGGAGGAGGGTGGCTTCGTCTGGCCGTCGCATCGGCCGGACGACCCCGAACCGATCCCGGATCGCGGTCG